>CADAPN010000166.1 GCA_902789835.1 Oscillospiraceae bacterium | reverse complement strand
TCTCTTGTTCTGATTCGGGAGCACGGCATGCACAGACTGTCTCGAAAAGTGAATAAGACGGCGGTCCGCTGGCTGCTCGAGGTCTCGGGGCGCGAGAAGCGCCACGTCCTCGCCCTGATGCTCCTGCAGGCCGTGAGCGGCGGCACCGGCGCGCTCTATGCGCTGCTGATGCGGGGTGTGGTCGACGCGGCCCAGTACGGGCAGCGCGCGTCCTTTTTCCGCTATCTTTGGCTGATCCTCCTGATGGTGGCCTTCCAGCTGGGCCTGGGTGCGCTGCTGCGGCATCTCTACGCGCTGGCCAGCGCGGATATGGAGAACTGCTTCAAGCACCGCCTCATGCGCCAGCTGCTCTACCGCGACTACGGGGCGGTGAGCGCGGTGCACTCGGCCGAGTGGCTCAACCGCATGACCAACGACGCCGTCCTGGTAGCCGACAGCATGGTCTCCCTCGTGCCGAGTCTCATCGGCCTCCTGGTCCAGCTTGCCGCGGCCCTGGTGATGCTGGTGATTCTGGACTGGCGCTTTGTGGTGGTGCTGGTGCCCGCCGGCTTCCTGATGGTCTTCCTGACCTGGCTCTTCCGTCGCTTCATGAAGCGGCTGCACAAGCAGGTGCAGGAGAAGGACGGCGCCCTGCGCGTCTTTTTGCAGGAGCGCCTCACGGCCATGCCCATCCTGCGCTCCTTTGCCGCCGAAAAGGAGACCGAGACCGGCGCGGACAGGAAGATGGCCGAGCACAAGGCCGCCCGCATGTACCGCAACCGCTATTCCAACATCTTTAACACCGGCTTCAGCGGCGCCATGCGCGGCATGTATCTGCTGGGCTTCTTCTGGTGCGGCTATGGCATTCTTCAGGGGACGGTGAGCTTCGGCACCCTCACGGCCATTACCCAGCTCATCGGCCAGGTCCAGTCGCCCTTTGCCAGCCTCTCGGGCTTCCTGACCCGCTTCTATACCATGCTGGCCAGCGCCGAGCGCCTGATGGAGATCGAGGCATATCCCGGCACCGAGGGGACGGAGATCCGGAGCCTCGCGGAAGCCAAGGATTACTACGAACGGCAGTTTGCCGCGGTGGAGCTGCGCGACGTGAGCTTTACCTATTACCCCGCGGTGGAGAAGCTGGAGGAACTGAGCAAGGAGCGCCAGCCCGTCGTCCTGCGGGATCTTTCCCTCTCGGTTCGAAAAGGCGAGACCGTGGCCTTCACGGGGCCCAGCGGCTGCGGAAAGTCGACGGTCCTGAAGGTCCTGATGTGCCTCTATACCCCGGATGCGGGCGAACGCCTGCTTCTGGACCGCGCGGGGACGGAGATCCCCCTCACGCCGGAGTGGCAGAGGCTCTTTGCCTACGTCCCGCAGGGGAACCTCCTCATGAGCGGCACCATCCGCGAGGTGGTGAGCTTTGCCGACGCCTCCCGGGCCTCCGATGACGAGTCGGTCTGGGCCGCGCTGGACATCGCCTGCGCCGACTTTGTGCGCAGCCTGGAACAGGGCCTGGACACCCGCCTGGGTGAAGGGGGCAACGGCCTCTCCGAGGGACAGATGCAGCGCCTTGCCATCGCCCGCGCGGTCTTCTCCCGAAGCCCGATCCTGCTGCTGGATGAAGTGACCAGCGCCCTGGACAGCGAGACGGAGAAGCGCCTGCTGGAAAATCTGCAGCATCTCACCGACCGCACGGTGGTCATCGTGACCCACCGCCCCGCGGCGCTGGAGATCTGCGACCGCGTCTTCACCTTCTCGGTGTGTCAAGGGGACGGTTCTCCTGGCACACTTGTGTCAGGGGGACGGTTCTCTTGACACACATGGAGGCTTGCGATGTGATGGGCAGGAATGAAGAGCTCCTCCTGCGCCTGCTCCGGGCGGCGCTGAACGAAGAACGTCTTTCGGCCACGGACCTGTCGGAGCCCTCGAATCCGCCGGAACCGCCGACCCCGCCGGACTGGGACGCAATCCTGCAGGAGGCCGGGGCCCAGACGGTGCTCGGCCTGATCGCCGAGGCGGTCCCGGACGAGGTCGCGGCCGCGGCGAGGTCGGAGGCCCTCCGCCTGAAGGCAAAATTCATGCGGATCCTCCATGGCCAGACCGAGCTTGTCTCCCTCTTTCGCGGGGCCGGGATCCCGCTGGTCATCCTGAAGGGGATGGCGGCGGCCGTGTACTATCCGAAGCCCCACACCCGCGCGATGGGCGATGTGGATTTCCTCGTGCCCCGGGAGCGCTTTTCCGACGCGATGCGCCTGATGGAAGAAAACGGCTATCTCCCCTTGGAGAGCCACGCGGACGCGCCCGCGGAGCACCCCGGAGACCGACAGCCGGACCAGGCCTCAGACTCCGCCCGCCCCGCGGACCGACAGCCGCCCGCGCCGCCGGCGGAAGCACCCCGCCATGTCCAGTATGCCAAAGGCGGCGTCGAGTACGAGCTGCACCATCATTTCAGCTCCTTCGGCCTGGACCTGGAGCCGATCCTGCTGGACGGCTTCGAAAGGGTCGAGACCCGCGCGATCGCGGGCAGGGAGTTCCCGACCCTGCCAAACCCCGAGAACGCCTTGGTCCTCCTGGCGCACATCCGCCAGCATCTTCTGGAGAGCGGCCTCGGCCTGCGCCAGATCATCGACTGGATGCAGTGCCTGAAGAACCTGTCGGCGGAGGAGACGGCCCGGCTGCAGGCTTACGCCCGACAAACCGGCCTCGATACTCTCGCCGGGGCGATCAACCGGATCTGCAATCAGTATCTCGGCACCGCGTTTTCCTGGACCGCCGACGTCGATCCGATGACCGTCGAGACGCTTCTGGGGCACCTCTTCGAACGCGGAAACTTCGGGCGAAAGCTGGGGACGGACCGCCCGGTGGAGGCGGTTTCCCTGAGCATCCGGGAGCAGGGCCTCTTCCCGTATCTCCAGAGCATGGGCCTGCTCCACTGGGAGGCGGCCCGGGAGCACGCGTTCCTTCGCCCCTTTGCATGGATGCACACCGTATGCCGCTATGGGAAGAAGGGCACAAAACTGCTGTTTCACGCGCCCGGGAGCGTCCAGGCTCAGCTCTCCGGCGGAATGAAGATCAACGAGCTGCTGCGCCGGCTGGATCTGGACTGACACAACGGCGCACCGATCATTATAGAAGGATGGAAATCAATCATGGACGAAGTCAAGGAAAAACTCGCCTATATCTGTTCCCAGTTCCGCATCGAAGGGGACATTCTGGTGTACCGCTGGATCCCGGCGGGACACATCAACACGGCCTATTATGTTGCGGTCTATAACGGGAAGGAGATCTATCAGCTGCTGATCCAGCGGGTCAACACCTACGTCTTCCGCGACCCGGTGGGGATGATGCGGAACATCGAGCTGCTCACCGAGCACGTCCGAAGCAAGGAGCCCACCATGGAGAAGCGCCGGCGGCTCCACTTCCGCCACACCGCCGCCCGGAAGAACTATATCGTCCTGAAGGACGGCGTGGCCATGGGCCCGGACGAGCCCTTTGACCCCCTGGACGAGAGCATCGAGTTCTGGCGCGTGTACAATTTCATCGAGTATTCCACCAGTTTCGAGACGGCCGAGGGAAACCCCGAGGTCCTTCGCATGAGCGGCAAGGCCTTCGGCAAGTTCCTGCGCCAGCTGGAGGACTTCGAAGCCGGCCGCCTCATCGAGTCGATTCCGCACTTCCACGACACCCGCTACCGCCTGGACCACTTCTTTTCCGTGGTGGAAGAGGACCCGCTGGGCCGGGCGGCCACCTGCCCGGAGGAGATCGCCCTCATCAAGCGCAACCGCGACTTCGGCTGCACCCTCTGCCGCCAGATCGACCGGGGAGAGCTCCCGATGCGCGTGACCCACAACGACACCAAGACCAACAACATCCTCTTCGACAAGGATAACCTCGACCCCCTGGTCATCATCGACCTGGACACCTGCATGCCGGGCCTGGCCTGCTATGACTTCGGCGACACGATCCGCTTCGCGGCCTGCACGGCCGAGGAGGACCAGCCGGAGGGCATGCGCCTGGATCTGGGCCTGATGCGGGCCTACACCGAAGGCTATATGAGCGAGGCGGAGAGCGTCCTCACCGATGCCGAGGTGGAGAGCCTTGCCACGGGCGCCGCGGTGATCACGCTGGAGCTGGCCTCCCGCTTCCTGGGGGACTACCTGATCGGCGACAAGTACTTCCGCATCGACTATCCCGAGCAGAACCTGCGCCGCGCCCAGGCCCAGCTGGCCCTGTTCGTGGACATGATGAAACACATGGACGAGATGCAGGCGATTGTCCGCGACTGCGCATCGAGAAACTGAGCGTGTGTCAGGGGGACGGTTAATGCGAAAAATAAGCCGGTGAGTTCCCAGAAAAGGGTGCAAAAACCAAGCTCTGTCATACAGAGCCTCGAATTATATGGCAATGAGCTAAATGATTCAGGGGATTTTCTGTGGCGGCTGGTAGTAGTGCTTGGTTTGAAGCAACAGA
>CADAPN010000165.1 GCA_902789835.1 Oscillospiraceae bacterium | reverse complement strand
CAGCACTATGCCAACATTGCCGGCGTCAGCAAAAACAGCGTTGTCACGGTCGAATCCGAGGCGCCGCGGGACGGTGACCTGTATCTGGATGTTTTTCGCTTCTGTGAGAAGAACGACATGTCGGATCCCGAGAACTATGCCCATATTGAGTCCCTGGTAGACCTCGACAGTCTGATCGACTGGGTCTTCCTGGAGGGGTATTTTGCAAACCAGGATCTCACCTACGGTAATCTGCGCTTCTGCCGTTCTTCCGAGGACGACGGCCGCTGGCGCTTCATGTTCTACGATCTGGACGCCACGCTCTCCGATCCCTATCTCAACCACGCGATTCTCCTGCACCGCAACAACGTCCAGTGTGTGCAGGTCTCCGGGATGTTTGCGGATCTCTGGAAAAACGAGACGTTTCAGGATCGTTTTCTCACCCGGGCTGCGGAACTGCTCAAGGGACCTCTCACCGATGAGGCCATTCTCAATGAGATCAACCGCCTTGAGGACCAGATCGATCCGGAGATGCCCCGCAACCAGGCCTTTGTTCACCGCAGTTACGACAGCTGGAAGGCGGCGGTCGAGGCGCTGCGGACCTTCGTGACCGCCAACAGCTGGGCGAAGCACAACGTGGATTTTCTCTGTAAGGAACTGCATCTCAGCCAGGAAGTCCGCGACCGCTATTTCTCGGAGATCGGCTGATTCCGGGCTCTGCCCGGATTCCGCGGTACTCCTTTCATCCGTAGGCGGCAAAAGAGGGAGACGATTCAGTCGTCTCCCTCTTTTGCCGCCTGTTTCCGTGCCGCCGGTGCGACGGCGATTTCCGCGCCATCCCGCTCAATTCGCCGGATATTCTTTTCAAACTTTCCCCGGGGCCCTTCCACACAGCGGCCGCAGCCCAGGCAGCGCAGGCGGAAATCCGCCCCGCTCCGCAGCACCTGCCAGCGCAGTCCGCCGCAGGGGTGCGGCTTTTTCATGGTAAGCACATCGTATTCCCGGATATCCATGATTATTTCCCTTTGATGCTGTCCCAGTATTTCTTCGCCGCCTGCTCGGTCTTGTTGTCTCCGTACTCGTAGTAGCGTCGGCTTTTGAGTTCATCCGGCAGATACTGCTGCCGGACCCAGTGATTGGGATAATCATGGGGATAGAGATATCCCTGCTCCCGCTCAAAGCCGGTACCGTCGGCATGGACGTTCTGCAGCTCGCGCGGAACAGAGCCGATTCGGCCCGCCTTCACATCCGCGATTGCGCCGTCGATTGCCATGACGACGCTGTTCGACTTTGGCGCGGTGGCAAGCAGAATGCAGGCCTCGGCCAGGGGCAGTCTCGCCTCCGGCAGGCCGAGCTGAAGAGCACTGTCGACACAGGCTTTCACGATGGGGACCGCCTGCGGATAGGCCATACCGATATCCTCACTTGCCGAGCAGAGAATCCGCCTGCAGATCCCGGTCAGATCGCCCACCTCGATGGCTCTCGCCAGATAGTGCAGCGCCGCGTCGGGATCGGAGCCCCGGAGCGATTTCATCATCGCCGACAGGATATCAAAGTGCTCATCCCCGTCCCGGTCATAGCGCATCACGCTCTTCTGGGAGATAAGAACCGCGTCCTCCAGAGTGATCCTGTCTCTGCCGCCTGACGCGGAGAAGAGCAGTTCCACCGCGTTGATCGCCTTGCGAACATCCCCGCCGCAGGCCTGGGCAATCCGCCGGACCACGCCGTCCTCCACCGTGAGCGGCTGTTCCCGGCGCGCATTCAGGATTTCAACCGCCCGCTGGACGGCCGCTTCGGCATCCTGGGCGGAGACCGGCTTGAACTCAAACACCGTCGACCGGCTCAGAATCGCCCCGAACACGCAGAAGTACGGGTTCTCCGTGGTGGAGGCGATCAGGGTGATTCTTCCGTCCTCGATGAATTCCAGCAGGCTCTGCTGCTGCTTTTTATTGAAATACTGAATCTCGTCGAGATAGAGCAGCACCCCGCCCGGTGTGAGGAAGGTGTCCAGCTCGTCGATAATATGCTTGATGTCCGAGATTCCGGCCGTTGTGGCATTGAGTTTCCGCAGGCTTCGCTGCGTCCGTTCTGCAATAATCCGTGCCACGGTGGTTTTCCCGGTGCCGGACGGGCCGTAAAAGATCATGTTCGGCGTGCTTCCGCTCTCCACGATCCGGCGCAGCAGGCCGTCTTTTCCCAGAATATGCCGCTGGCCGACCACGTCGTCCAGACTCTTCGGGCGGATCTCGTCGGCAAGCGGTTTGTAGCTGCTGTCAGTCATGTTTCTCCTGCTTTCTATGCAAAGAGCTGCCCTCGCAGGAGAGGCAGCTCTTTCCTTTCGGATGTACTCGATGTACGTACGGCGATCAGTCTTTTTCTTCCTCGTTTACCGGAGCAGGATTCTCCGTCGCTTCGGGTTCCTCTTCGCCGCTTCTCATGTCAAATTCCAGTGTGGCACCGCAGTTGGGGCACTGAATCGATCCCTCGTCCAGCGTCTCGTCGTCAAAACTGATCTCTTCGCCGCAGTTGGGGCATTCCACCTCATAGAAGATTCCGTTGTCGGAATCCTCCGGGTCCTCGTCTTCGTCCTCTCCCTCATCATCTACGATGCGGAAGTTTCCTTTGCCGAAGGGATAATACCCCTCTTCACCGTCATCCTCTTCCTCGTCGTCAAAGTCTTCATAGTCCTCCTGAAGAAGCTCCTCCAGGTAATCCAGACTTACTTCGACCTCTTCCAGGGAATCCGACAGCTGCTCATGGTCATTCCGCAGCGCGGTCAGCTCCGCGGCCATATCTCCGACCAGTTCCGCCAGCACGTGCCAAAGCTTTCCTTCTCCGGCTTCCGGGTCAAGTCCCTTTCCTTCCACCAGCCCTTTCAGGTAGGCGGCCTTCTCCGTAATGGTCATCTTCAGCAAACCTCCTCTGCGGCATCGTTCTCGTGCCGGTGGATTCCGGCCTTATGCTCTGGAGAGATACTCTCCCGTACGGGTGTCGACCTTGATCTTCTCGCCCGGCTCGATAAAGAGCGGGACCTTGATCTCGGCGCCGGTCTCCAGGGTGGCGGGCTTGGTGGCGTTCGTGGCGGTGTTGCCGGCAAAGCCCGGATCCGTCTCGGTGACCTCAAGCTCCACGAAGAAGGGCGGCTCGACGTTGAAGACCTTTCCCTTGTAGGAATAGATCGTGCATTCCATGTTTTCCTTCACGAACTTGAAGTTGTCGCCCAGGACGCTCTCGTCAACCGGCTCGAGCTCATAGGTCTCCGGGTTCATGAAGTAGTAGAGGTTGCCGTCCTGATAGCTGTATTCCATGCTGACGCGGTCAACTGTCGCGTTTTCGAACTTGGCCGTCGGGTTAAAGGAAGTTTCTGTCACGGCACCGGTGATGACATTCTTCATCTTCGTACGGACAAACGCCGCGCCCTTGCCGGGTTTTACGTGCTGGAACTCCACGACCTGCATAACCTGGCCGTCCATCTCAAATGTTACGCCGTTTCTGAAATCGCCTGCTGTGATCATAAAAAAACCTCCGAATAGTTGAATCATCTGTTGGACATTATTGTCTTGCCTATTTTATCTTATCTGCGGCCGTTTTGCAAGCGCTTTTTCATCACCTTCCCCAATTCCTCTTTTGTGCATCTTTCATAAAAAAACGCCCGGAAATTCTACTTGCCAAGTGTTTCTCTTTCCGTTATAATAATCAGCGGGTTTTTATGCCCGCTATTCTGACTGCGTATGCGGCTCTCCATTTCTAAGTCGCATACAGCTTTAATAAGGAGGAAGTGTTCATCCCCAGGCTCGGGGTGCGGCAGTGTGGAGACCTGTCGTAATGCGGCGTGCTCCTTCGCGGGCGGTCGCGAGGACATCTCTGGCGGAGGCCGGATGTCCGGAGTCGGAAGCATGGCAACTGTTCAGCTGAAAAACATCAAGAAAGTCTACCCCTTCGTAAGCGGCGAGCAGAAGAAAAAGAAAAAGAAAGCAGACGAACCGGAGAAGAAGAAAGCCAATCTCCAGATCACGGATGAAGGCGTTGTCGCCGTTCAGGAATTCAACCTGGACATCGCCGACAAGGAATTCATCGTTCTGGTCGGACCTTCCGGCTGCGGCAAGTCCACCACGCTTCGTATGGTCGCCGGCCTTGAAGAGATCAGCAGCGGTGAGCTGATCATTGACGGCAAGCTCGTGAACGACGTCGCACCGAAAGACCGCGACATCGCCATGGTCTTCCAGAACTACGCTCTGTACCCCCACATGACCGTGTACGACAACATGGCCTTCTCCCTGAAGCTTCGCAAGGAGCCGAAGGATGTCATCGACAAGAAGGTCCGTGAAGCGGCCGAAATCCTTGACATCACCCAGTACCTCGAGCGTAAGCCCAAGGCTCTGTCCGGTGGTCAGAGACAGCGTGTCGCCATCGGTCGTGCCATCGTCCGTGACCCGAAGGTCATGCTGATGGACGAGCCGCTCTCCAACCTCGACGCCAAG
>CADAPN010000164.1 GCA_902789835.1 Oscillospiraceae bacterium | reverse complement strand
TGCCAAGAAGGTTTTTGATGAGGTCGCTCCGAAGTATGCCGACCGCAACGGCGGCTACACCCGCATCACCCGCATCGGCGCCCGCCGCGGCGACGCTGCCGAGATGGCGGTTATCGAACTCGTCTGATCCGAAAGAAAAAAGAAGTCCCCCGACCGGAAGCGGCCGGGGGACTTGCCGTAATGGGAGAATTGACGATGAAGAAAACGATCACAACCCTGCTCTTCGATTTCGACGGAACGGTGTTTGATACCGTGGAGGGAATCACAAAGAGCATTCAATATGCCCTCCGCAAGCACGGAAGAGATGCCGAGCTCGAGGAACTGCGCTGCTTTGCCGGGCCGCCGCTGGTGGACAAATTTATGGAGGTCTACGAGGTCTCAAAAGAAGAGGCGGAACAGCTTGTAACGGATTTCCGGGAGCGCTATGTCCCGATCGGCGTATATGAGTCGAGCCCCTTCCCGGGGATCCGCGAACTCCTGGAGGCGGTTCGCGCGGTGGGAAAGAAGACGGCCATTGCGACCTCCAAACCGCAGGCGCTTGCCGAACTGCTGCTTCAGCGCGCCGGGCTCCGGAATCTCTTTGATGTGGTGGTCGGAAGCGGAGGCGGCGTGAACAACGACGCCAAATGGCAGATTGTCACCCGGGCGATGGAGCTCTGCGGGTCAAAGCCGGAAGACTGCGTCCTTGTGGGAGACACGAAGTATGACGTGGAGGGCGCGAAGAAGTGCGGCATTCCCTGTATCGGGGTACGCTGGGGCTATGCGGCCGAAGGCGAACTGGAAGCCGCCGGCGCCGCCGCGATTGTGGAGACACCGGAGGAGATAGAGAGGATCATGAGAAAAGATAAATGAGTGCCACTTGTTCTTAATTTGTATTTCTCCTGATCCAATTATACGTGTCATTGGATACAAAGTAGGCATCTTTCCTTTTATCTTCGGTGAACCATTTGCCGAGATCATACCATGCGTAATAATCATCGATCGGATCGATATCATTAATTTTAAAAGGTGCACGAGTTGAATAGCTAATCTCAGAGGAGTTGGCGTCGAGATAGAATTTATAAAAAGAATTCCTTCTATACATTTCTTGATTTGGAAAAGCCTCATCCATTTCAGATCCTAAGGAAAAGTATGTTCTTCCAGGTGATAAGCTCTTATATCCAACCCCGCTTGTCACGATCACATCTTCCGTATTGAATTGTATAACTTCTAATTTGGGAGAGTTCATTTTTTTCATATCGATATCTCCAAGGCTCAATCAAAAAACACTTTCTTGTAATATATTGTAATCAATTCGTTACCAAATTCAAGACCCGGATAATATTTTGTATAGCTGTATAAAAACGCCATATCAAATTTGTCTATAATGCCGAAAGCGTCACGCTCAAAATCGAGTGTGACGCTTTCGGCAGCTTTGGACCATGATGAAATGTAACAAAGATCAATTATTATTTCGCATCCCGTTCCAGGAAACGAGAGCGGCTTCCGGCTCCATATTGCAGAAGAGTCGGTAGAAACGGGTGCAGTCTCCCAGCGCCCGGATCAGGCTCATGGTTTTCTGCATCGTGAGGGAATCGCGGGGACGGTAGCTTTGCTGCAGAAGAAGGGGTGCAGCTTCCCGGAAGGAGATTCCTTCGATCCGGTTTTCCGCCCCGCGGCTGAGAAAACAGATGGCACGCAAGGGAACAATACTATTCCGGTTCAGCCCTTCCTTGCCGGACCATGGTGTTCCGCAGACTTCGCAGATGCCGTCTCTGAGCCTGAGGAGCGGCTTGTCTCCGTTTATCACATAGGCTCCCGGCACATGCTCCAGCCACAGCCGGCTATGGGTGGTCTTGCCGGTGCCGGAGGGCGCGGTAAAGAGAAAAGCTTCTGCCCCGACCGCGACAGCAGAGCCGTGCATCAGCCAGGCGTTGTATTCCAGCATCCGGGCGGCAATCTTCCGATAGACGGCCAGGGTCTCAAGATAGGGTTCTGGATAGAGAAAAGCAGGCTTTCCTTCCAGCGCCGCTTCACGCAGAGACTTTTCCTGCTCAAAGCGGATGTCCTCCGGCGTTGTCTCGACCCGGAAAGAAAGCTCCGCCCTGTCAGAGAGATAGTCCCTGCAAAGGTGAAAAATCTCGTCATACAGGCTGCGGATGCCGATGGCCTGACCGGCAAGGCTGATCTGAAACTCCCTCATGGCACGATCAGAAGCCCTTCGCGGACAAGCTGGTTCAAAAAGGCGGCAAGCTGCTCGCCAATCTCACGGTCATCGGAATCGGGATAGCGTTCCCGGAGAATCCGATGCACCGTTTCCGGGGTGGTGTCTTCCTTCAATAGGTCCAGAATCTCGGCGGAGACGTCGTTCATCCGCAGCATTCCGTTAAACTGTTCCGCATTCTCCCCGACCGGAACGGCCATATACTCTCCGTCCATCTCCATGACCGAAAACTCATATCGAAGTTTCATCGTATCAACCTCACTGTTGGGT
Organism: Oscillospiraceae bacterium; assembly: GCA_902789835.1. The sequence continues at coordinate 3,772 of CADAPN010000164.1, read as the reverse complement.
CAGAATCAATGAATATCCACAATGCGGCGGAATCCGTATTCACAGGCGCCCGCCAGCAGCGCCGGAAGCAGCGTGAAGGCGAACACGGCAACGCCGCCGAAGTTCAAAACAAGGGAAGCAGGCCTCTCACCGAAGAGCGTCAGCAACAGAGGGAGGAAAAAACCAACCGGCTGATGAAAGGCATAGATAAAACGGGAGAGACAGCGGGCATGGCGGAATACGGCGCCCAGTTCCTCCTCCGGATGAGCCAGTGCGATGCAGCAGAGGGAAAAGGCGATGAGGCCGTAGCCGATCATGTGTCCTACATAGACCAGCTTCCCCGTATAGGAGAGAAGCATGATCTCCGCAAGGGCCAAAACAACCCCAAGACTCAGAAGGCCTCCCCAAAGCAGGGGATTGATCAGAAAGAGACGATCGGAGTGCCGCCGGAGCAGGGCTCCCAGCAGCAGATAGGGGAGCGCCCGGGTAACGGCGTTGGCGGGGATATAGGAATAGCCCAGAAGATTCAGCTTGATCAGACCGGCAAATTCCCCACTGAGAAGCATCAAAACCGTTGTCAGAATGAAAAGCGGAAGCATAAGAAAAGGCAGATGTCCCTTCCCGTCCAGGAGCCACAGAAGCACCCAGGCGTAGAACAGGGACTGAATGAACCAGAGGCACTCCCCGGTCTGAAAAGGCCAGACGCAGAGCACGACAAAGTTGAAGAGCACGCGTTTTGTCGGAACATCGCCAAGCCAGTCGCCGCCCTGCAGGGTGAAGACCAGGGCGTTCAGCCCAAGATAGAAAAGCGTAAGAACCAGAAAGAAAATTCCCGTCGAACGGATTGCACGGAGAAGCTTTCCGTGACGCTCGTCATCGTCTTCATCCAGGACAAAGAAACCGCAGAGAATATAAAACGCCAGGGGAGCGGCCCGGCAGAGATCCCGCACCGCGCTCCCGATTGTCCCCGGAAGGCCGAAGGACAGCACGCAGACCGCGGGCATCAGCAACAGCTTCAGGCGGTCGGCGCCATAGCCGTAAAGAGTCATTTCTTCCATTTGCTCATTCATGGCACCCACCATCCGTTCTCGTTTCCCGGCTCCGGCAGTTCCGGCAGTGCGGAACCCGTCTTCGCAGTCTGTCTTCGGAGATAGGCATCCTGCTCCGCGGCACGATTCCGCAGGGAGTCCGCCGCCGAGGTGCTGCCGACAGCGCGGGGAATCAGGGATTCCGCCTCCGCGGGAGCCACTTCTTCGATCCCGCCGTCATGGATCCGGTAGATCCGCTGACATAGCTTCAGCGCGCCGGGGCGGTGGGTGGAGATGATGATGGCTTTGCTGGGGCACCGGCGGAGGATGTTGCGAAGTACGGCCTCTTCCGTTTCGGCATCAAGCGCGCTTGTCGCTTCATCAAGCAGGAGAATCGGGGCATCACGGAGCAGTGCCCGCGCGATGGCGAGACGCTGGGCCTGTCCCTCGGAAATGCCGCGTGCACGTTCCCCGAGAGAGGTGTAAATCCCATTGGGCAGCTGAGAGACAAAGTCCCAGGCACAGGCGGTCCGGAGGGCGGAGACGATCTCTTCATCGGTGACATCCTCCCGGACATTGCGCATGTTTTCGGCAACGGTTCCGGAGAGAATGCTGTTCCCCTGCGGTACATAGGCAAAGAAGCGCCTCAGGTCCGCATTCACCGGGACAGCCTGCCCGTCGGAGCCGGTGAGCGTAACACTGCCCTCCAACGGGCGGAGCATTCCAAGCATCAGGCGCATGAAGGTGGTTTTCCCGCCGCCGGAAGGGGAGAGAACAGCCACGATTTCTCCCGGGCCGACGGAGAGGTTCAGATCCTGATAGATCTCCTTTTCTTCGCAGTAGCTCCCGCGGCAGATCCACGAGCTCCCGGATGCGGTGTGCGGAGACGGCGGAATTCAGCATGCCGGGGATGGTGCCGATGAGGCTGTTGAAGCGCCCGCTGAGACTGCCGCGCTGCTGAAGAAAGAAGGCCATGTCGCCGTAGAGAATCTGACCGTTCCAGAGCCGGTACAGACAGTAGCCGAAGGCAGCCATGGAGACGGTGGTGGAAACCAGCGTCAGGAGAATGCGGGAACGGATCTCAAATCGGTTATAATCGAGGCTGTAGTCCTTGTAGCGCTGCTGCCAGGAGCGGAGCTTTTTCGAATAGGTGCCGAACACGCCGAAGGACTTGATCATGTCGAAATTGAAAAAAGTCTCCACCTCAAAGGACATCATGCCGGAGTTGAGCTCGAGAATGCGTTTGCGGTATTCCTTCATGCGGCGCATGATCCAGCGGCTCATTATTAGCAGGAAGGGGGCGGAGAGTACGGCAATCCAGGCCATGACGGAATCCATCCGGAAGAGCACCACGAAGGTGACGACAAAGGTATAGATGTTGATGATGAGATTCGGGATCCAGTTGATGGCGTTGGAGGCAATGGTCCCGACGTCACCGTTGAAGCGGTTGAGCAGATCCCCGCTGGGATAGCGGCTCAGCTCGTCCCAGCGTGCGTCGATGATCCGGTCAAAAATCTCGGCCTGGATGTCATTGCTGACGTAGATGGAAATGCGGGTGAAGATCCGGCTGTTCAGACTGGAAAGCAGGAGCGAGAAAGCCGTCATCCCCAGCATGGCACCCAGGAGCAGCCAGAGCTTGTCCCGCTGCTGGCCAACGACGATGTTGATGAGCGTCCGGCTCAGCCAGGCCGAACCGATGGAGAGACTGGAACCGAAGATCCCGACCAGCGTATAGAACACGATGATCCATCGGTACTTCCTGGAGAAGCTGAAAATCCATTTCCAGTCGTCGATGAAATCCGCGAAGGTGCCGTCGTCGAGCCGCCGAATGAGCTCTTGGATTGCGTCACTGTGAAACAGACGGTTCAGGCCGGTATAGTGTTCTGTTTCTTCAAGCACCGGAGCTTGCGAGCTTTCGTCTGACACGGAATTATGCTGTTGTTTGCCATGTCCGTTTGTCATACTGTACCATCCATACGTGAGATAAGGAATTCTATCTTGTATTATAGACGGCAGGCTTTTCGCGTCAAGGAACAAAACGGAAAAAAGAAAACACAAAAAGGAAGCATCCCCTGAAAGAGACAGTCTTTCCTCAGGGGATGCTCTGATAGGAAGCAATGGAGAACTCAGCTTGTGGACATCATAAGCCGGATGACTTCCTTGTCGGTGCCGCGCATGCCCTCCCGGGCAATTTCACTGACCGCGCGGATGGTGTTCTCAACGCCCTTGACGACAATGCCGTCGCCGCCGTAGAACTGGCTGTCATGCATGTACATGCGCATGCCAAGCATGCCCGACTCTACGGCCGAGGCGATTTTGGCCGCACAGCTTGCCTTGGCACCGTCGCAGATCATACCGGAATTGATGGCAAGCACGTTTACGATCGTATGGGAGATCTCGTCACAGCCGCCGCCGTAGAGGTAGCAGATCCCCGCGCCGGCGCCGGCTCCGGCAGAGGTGGCCCCGCAGTAGGCGGAGAGACTGCCGATGCCCGTCTTGAGATGGATGGTGACGAGGTTGGAGATTACGAGCGCCCGCAGGAGCATCTCATGCGAAACGCCGAGCTCCAGCGCGTAGACGATTACGGGAACGGAGGTGGTGATGCCCTGATTCCCGCTGCCGGAGTTGATGACCACGGGAAGCTCACAGCCGTCCATCCGCGCATCGGACCCCGCGGCCGCCCAGGCTTTGGCACGGTTGAAAACCGTGTTTCCGTAGCTGCGCAGAAGGATCTTCCCGATCCCGGCGCCGTACTCGCCGCTCAG
>CADAPN010000163.1 GCA_902789835.1 Oscillospiraceae bacterium | reverse complement strand
ATCCCGCCAGGACACCGAGGTCATGATGGAGGGCAAGCGCCGCATCATGCTGGGGTCCAACAACTATCTCGGCCTGACGACCCACCCCGATGTGATCAGAGCGGGACTTGAGGCGCTGGAGCAGTATGGCTCCGGCTGCTCCGGCTCCCGTTTCCTGAACGGCACGCTGCAGCTGCACCTTGAGCTGGAAAAGGAGCTGGCCGCCTTCCTGCGGAAGGAAGCGGTGGTGACCTTCTCCACCGGCTTCCAGTCGAACCTCGGCATCATCAGCGCCATTGTCGGCCGCGGGGATTATGTGATCATGGACCGCGAGAACCATGCGAGCCTCTATGACGGCTGCAGGCTGTCCTTCGGGAAAATGCTCCGCTTCAAGCACAACGACATGGACGATCTGGAGCAGAAGCTCAGGAGCGTGCCGGAGACCGCCGGCTGCCTCATCGTGACGGACGGCGTGTTCTCCATGGGCGGCGACATCGCGAACCTCCCGGAGATCTGCCGCCTGGCGAAGGAGTACGGCGCACGGGTCATGGTGGACGATGCCCACGGGCTCGGCGTCATCGGCGAGGGCGGACGCGGTACGGCCAGCTATTACGGCCTGGAGGATGAGGTGGACATCTATATGGGCACCTTCTCCAAGTCGCTGGCTTCCCTCGGCGGATACATGGCGGCCTCCGCGCGGGTGGTCGACTATGTGAAGCATTCGTCCAGACCCTTCATTTTCTCCGCTTCCATCACCCCGGCCAGCTGCGCCACGGCGCTGGCGGCGCTGCGGATCCTGGAAGCGCATCCGGAACTGCCCGAAAGACTGCAGGCAAACGCGCTGCATATGAGGGCGAAGCTCAACGAGGCACAGATCCGCATGCGGCCTTCCAATGGGGACCTGATCCCGATCATCCCGATCTACACCTATGAACCGATCCGGACGCTGACGGTTGCCAAGGAGCTCTACGAGAAGGGCGTGTATGTGAATTCGTCTCTGCCCCCCGCAACCGCGCCGACGGAATGCCTGCTGCGCACCAGCCTGATGGCGACGCACACGGAGGCGCTGATCGACGAAGCGGTGGAGATCATCGCCGAAGTGCTGCGGAACCACAAGCTCGAAGAATAAGCGGAGATCACCGAAGCGAAAAGAGGAGAAAAGCATGGAGAAGGTAATCATCGTGACCGGAGGCACCAGCGGGATCGGCCTGAACACGGCCCGGATTCTCGCGGAAAAGGGCTGCCGGGTTTATGAGTTCAGCCGCAGAGACACGGGCGTCTATCCCAAAGTGACACACGTTCAGGCGGACGTCACGGACGAAGCACAGGTAAACGCCGCGGTCGGGACCGTCCTCGAACGGGAGGGGCACATCGACGTGGTCATCAACAACGCCGGTTTCGGCATCTCAGGCGCCATCGAGTTTACCGAGACGGCGGAGGCGCAGAAGCAGTTTGACGTGAACTTCTTCGGCATGGTCCGTGTCAACCACGCGGTCCTCCCCGTGATGCGGAAACAGGGCTATGGCCGGATCATCAACATGAGCTCGGTGGCGGCGCCCATCGCCATCCCGTTCCAGGCCTACTATTCCGCCTCCAAGGCGGCGGTCCGCACCTATACCATGGCGCTGCAGAGCGAGGTCAAACCCTACGGCATCGAGGTCTGCGCCATCATGCCGGGCGACGTGGCCACGGGCTTTACCGCGGCGCGGAGAAAGAACCCGGCCGGCGACGACGAGTACGGCGGACGGATTTCCCGCAGCGTCGCCGTGATGGAACACGACGAGCAGACCGGCATTACCGCCGAGAGCGCGGGCGCGTTTGTGGCGGAAAAGGCCCTGCAGAAGAAGGTGCCGGTTCTCTGCACCCTGGGCGGAAAGTACAAGTTCTTTGTCTTCCTGACCCGCCTGCTGCCGAACAGGGTACTGGTGGATCTTGTAGGCCAGATTTACGCAAAATAATCGAAAACTGCCGGGAGGCTGCAAAGAATGAAACGGTCGGAAATCAACAGAGCGCTGAAGGAACTGGAGGCCATGTGCGAGAAGTACTGCTGCTACCTGCCGCCCTTCTGCCACTTTACCCCAGAGCAATGGCAGACCATCGGACACGAATATGACGAGGTCCGCGACTGCATGCTGGGCTGGGACATCACCGACTACGGCATGGGCGATTTTGACAAGGTGGGCTTCTCGCTCATCACCATCCGCAACGGAAACCGCTCCATGCCGGAGAAATATCCCAAGGTCTACGCCGAAAAGCTCCTGTATCTGAAGGAAGGACAGTATTCGCCCAATCACTTCCACTGGTACAAGACCGAAGACATCATCAACCGCGGCGGCGGAAACGTCCTGATCCGGGTGTACAACAGCCTGCCGGATGAATCCATCGACTACGAATCGGATGTCACGGTGCACACCGACGGACGCACCTATACGGTCCCGGCCGGAAGCCAGGTCCGCCTGACCCCCGGGGAGAGCATCCATATCCAGCAGTATCTCTATCACGACTTCGAAGTGGAAAAGGGAACGGGAGCGGTTCTGCTGGGCGAAGTGAGCCAGTGTAACGACGACAACACCGACAACCGCTTCAACCCTCCCGTGGGCCGCTTCCCGGCCATCGAGGAGGATGAGCCGCCCTACCGCCTGCTCTGCAACGAGTACCCGGCGGCGAAGGACTGAAAGACCGTATAAAGACCGTATAAAGATACCGGCCGGAGACACGGAATACCACGTGTTTCCGGCTGTTTTTTTATGAAAAGACCGGCAGGAAAACGTTGCGATTTCCGGCTTCGTTTGATATAATTTTACCACAGGCTGTGCGCGCCGGAGCGCGCGGAGGCCGAGTAAGAAACAGGAGGAAACGTCATGGACGACGGAAGCAGTACCGGCACGGCACCGGGGCGAAGTTGCGATGAGCACGGGTGCGAAGCGTCTGAGGACGTTTCCACCGGGAAAACTTAATATCGAACAGCTTTGACCTGGGTGTCGGTTTTTCCAACGGAGCACCGCGGCCTTTTACCGGCTGCGGAGAAATCGGAAACGAAAAGGAGGAAAACCGATGACAGAACACAAAGTTACCATGGAGAGCACCCTGAAGGTGCTGCTGGAACAGAAAAAGTATTCCACGCTGAAGGATATCCTCATCACCATGAACCCGTCGGACGTGGCGGAGCTGTTTGAAGAGATCGCCGATGAGCGTCTGCCGAGGCTGTTTCGCCTGCTGCCCAAGGAGCAGGCGGCGGAGACCTTTGTCGAGATGCAGCCGGAACAGCAGGAGCTTCTGATCCGGGGCTTCTCGGACGCGGAGCTGCGGGCCGTGGTGGAGGAACTCTACGTGGACGACGCGGTGGATCTCGTCGAAGAGATGCCCGCCAACGTGGTCAAGCGGATTCTGGCGCAGGCGGACCCGGAGATGCGCAAGGACATCAATAACCTCCTGCGGTATCCGGAAAATTCCGCCGGATCCATCATGACCACGGAGTATGTCTCGCTCCGGCCGCAGATGACGGTGATTCAGGCGATTGAACGCATCCGCAAGACCGGCGTGGACAAGGAGACCATCTACACCTGCTACGTCACGGAGGCACGGAAGCTGCTGGGCACCGTCTCGGTAAAGGATCTGCTTCTCGCGACGGACGACAGCCTGCCGGTCGCCTCGATTATGGATGAAAACGTGATCTCGGTCAGCACCCTGACCGACCAGGAGGAGGTTGCCCAGACCCTTTCAAAGTATAACTTTCTGGCGCTGCCGGTGGTGGACACGGGCGGCCTGATGGTGGGCATCATCACCTTCGACGACGCGATGGACGTCCTTGTCGAAGAGACCACCGAAGACATCGAGAAGATGGCCGGTATGCTTCCCTCGGAAAAGGCGTATCTGCGCTCATCCCCCTGGGAGCTGTTCAAGCACCGGATTCCCTGGCTGGCTCTCCTGATGGTGTCGGCGACGTTCACGGGAATGATCATCACGGGCTTTGAAAGCGCCCTTGCGGCACAGGTGGTGCTGACGGCGTTCATCCCGATGCTGATGGACACCGGGGGCAACTCCGGCTCGCAGGCTTCGGTCACGATCATCCGCGCCCTGAGCCTCGGAGAGCTGGAATTCACAGACACGCCGAAGGTCATCTGGAAGGAGATCCGCACGGCGGTGCTCTGCGGTCTTGCCCTGGCGACGCTCTGCTTCGGCAAGATCATGCTGGTGGACCGGATCCTGCTGAGAAACACCGATATTACGACCCTCACGGCCTTTGTGGTCTGCTTTACCATGGCGGTCACGGTGCTGATTGCAAAGATGGTGGGCTGCACGCTGCCGCTGGCGGCAAAAAAGATCGGCTTTGACCCGGCGGTGATGGCAAGCCCCTTTATTACCACCATCGTGGACGCGCTTTCCCTGCTGGTCTACTTCGGGATCGCGAGCGCCCTGCTGTTTTCATAAAAAAAGCCTCAGAATTCCGCTGTTTTTCGGCAAAAGAATACTTGAAATACTTGACCTTTCGTTTGACTTGTGGTATAGTCTCACTTACCTGTCGGACGAGAGGTTTTCTTTTTGTGCGCTCTTTGTCCAATACAGGGAGGCAATGCCGGCCCGGTACGGGCGGGTAAATAAAATAGGAGGTGCCGAACTATGGCTGCAGGCGCAAGAGTCAAAATTACACTCAGATGCGAAGAATGCAAGCAGAGAAACTACGACACGGTCAAGAACAAGAAAAATACTTCCGACCGTTTGGAGCGGAGCAAGTACTGCCCATTCTGCAGAAAGCACACGAAGCACGTAGAGACCAAGTAAGACGGGAGGATGTGTGAAAATGGCTGAAGAAAAGAAAGTCACCAACGCAGCTCCTGCCAAGGCGGCCGTCGCCGTCAAAAAGGACGATACCAAGCCCGGCTTTTTCGCACGCGTCGGGAAATGGTTTCGTGAGATGAAAAGCGAACTGAAGAAGGTCATCTGGCCCACCCCCGCCGTTCTGGCGAAGAACACCGGGATTTCCGTGGCCGTGATGGTCGTGTCCGCGATCGTTCTCTGGGGCTTCGATGAACTGGCACAGATGCTGGTTCGTGCGCTCTTCACCCTGGTAGGATAACCATGGCGGAAGAGGCAAAGTGGTACGTAGTACATACGTACTCCGGCTATGAAAACGCCGTTGCGGCGGCGGTGATGAAGGCGGCGGAGAACCGCCG
>CADAPN010000162.1 GCA_902789835.1 Oscillospiraceae bacterium | reverse complement strand
ATCAGACGGTAGCGGCCGCAGAAGGGGAGAGAGGCGACGGTGCGTTCTCTGACCAGGTCGCCCAGCTCGGGGGCGTCCTTATAGGCGAAGATAATACCATGATATTTACTCATGACTTATGCCTCCTCTCCGGAATAAATCATCGCGCCGGCCGGAATGACCTGGCCGGGGGCGACGGTGACGTTCGGGCCGCAGGTGGCAACGCCCCAGCCTTCGGTCCCGTCGGGAGCTGTGCCGACCTTGGCGCCGGCCTCGATGACGCAGTTTTCACCGATGATGGCGTATTCCACCGTGGCGCCGGCCTTGATGACGGCACCGGGCATCACCACGCTGTAGACGACCTTGGCGCCGCGCTCGACAACAACGGAGGGCGAGAGGACGGAGTTTTCGATGTGGCCGTCGATCTCACAGCCTTCGGTCACGATAGAGTGGATGACGCGGGCGTTCTCTCCGGTATAGGTCGGCGGGCAGACGGGGCTGCGCGAGCCGATGGGCCAGTCGGGATCGTAGAGATTGATCAGGGTGGGGGAGAGCATGTCCATGTTGGCGTCCCAGAGACTCGTGATGGTGCCGACATCGCGCCAGTAGCCCTTGAAGTGGTAGGGCCAGAGCTTCTCCCCGGCCTTCAGCATGGCGGGAATGATGTTCTTGCCGAAGTCCTTGCTGGAGTTCGGATCCTTCTCGTCGGCGATCAGGAAGGAGCGGAGCTTCTGCCAGTTGAACATGTAGACGCCCATGGAAGCAAGGGTGCTCTTCGGGTGTTTGGGCTTCTCTTCAAACTCGTTGATGTAGCCGTCGTCGCCCAGGTTCATGATGCCGAAGCGGGTGGCCTCTTCCATGGTGACCTGTAGGACCGAAATGGTGCAGGCGGCGTCGTGGGCAAGATGCTCGCGCAGCATGTCGGCGTAGTCCATCTTATAGATATGGTCGCCGGAGAGAATCAGGACGTTCTCGGGGTTGTAGGCCTCGATGAACGCCATGTTCTGGTAAATGGCGTTGGCGGTTCCGGAGAACCAGGAGCCCTTTTCACCGGCGCCCAGATAGGGCGGGAGAATGTAAACGCCGCCGTCCGAGACGTCGAGGTCCCAGGGCTGGCCGGTGCCGATGTAGCTGTTGAGCTGGAGCGGCCGATACTGGGTCAGGACACCGACGGTGTCAATGCCGGAATTGGCACAGTTGGAGAGAGGAAAGTCGATGATGCGATACTTTCCGCCGAAGGGAACGCTGGGCTTTGCCACATTTTGGGTCAGAGCATAGAGGCGCGACCCCTGCCCGCCGGCGAGAAGGCTCTTCTTCATATGCAGCCTCCTTTTGATGTGATATTTTTACTTAAAACCGCACGATGCGGGAAAATACGGAGTTCTTTGAGGGAATTTATGAGATTCTGTTCTCCCCGCCTGCGGCGGGGAAAAGTATGAAAAAACAGGGTTGCCTGCGGTTATTTACGGGACTCTGTTCTCCCCGCCGGAGGCGGGGAGAACATTAAAAACAGAAAATGCTGCGGTTATCTACAAAATATAAAGGATGCTCAGGGATTCCGCGGGATCTTTTTCTGGCTGTAAAGGTTCATGGCCTTTTCGGGACCCTGGGCGATGAAGCACTCCACCGCGTCGGCGGCGCGGGCGGCCGCGTCGGCCATGTCGACGGCATCCTGGTCGCGGAACACCGACAGCACCCAGTCGACCGTGTCATAGTCGGGATGCGGCGGGATTCCATGATGTTCTTCAGACCGTTGTGTCCGCCGGCCGAGCCCTTGGTGCGGATGCGCAGGGCGCCGATGGGAAGCGTGATGTCGTCCGAGACCACGAGCACGTGATCCGCGGGGATCTTGTAGAAGCGGGCGGCCTGACCGACGGCCTCACCCGAGAGATTCATATAGGTCTGGGGCTTCATCAGCATCACGGTCTCGTCCCCGATGGGACAGGTGGCGGTCAGCGCCCGAAAGCGCGCACGGTTGATGCTGACGTTCTTTTTGCGGGCAAGCGCGTCTGCGGTCATGAAGCCGGCGTTGTGCCGGGTGCCCTCATAGCGCAGACCGGGATTGCCCAGAAAGACGGCAAGCCAGGAGACGGAGCGGGACGGAAAAAGCATATCCAGGCTGTCCGCTCAGGTCTCGAACATGTTGGCGATGGAGACTTCCTCGTAGATCCGGCGGATGGCCTCGGCGAAGACCGGGGCGGAGGAAATGTAGCTGACGTTCTCCAGCATGGGCTGATCCTTCGGGTAGGGGATGGTGTCAAGCAGGAGAAGGTGCTCGATATAGCTCTCCTGAAGACGCGGGATGGCGGGACCGGAGAGAACGCCGTGGGACACACAGGCGTAGACTTCCTTTGCACCGCCGATTTCCTTGATGGCCTTGGCGGCGCCGCAGAGGGAGCCGGCCGTATCGACGATGTCATCGAGGAGGATGCAGATCTTGCCTTCCACGTTTCCGATGATGTTCATGACCTCGGACTGGTTGGCGCGTTCACGGCGCTTGTCGACGATGGCCATGTTGACGCCGAGCTTCATGGCGAAGGCGCGGGCACGGGCGGTGCTTCCCACATCGGGGGAGACGACCATGACGTCTTCGTTGCCCTTGCCGAACATCTTCGTAAAGTGCTTGACAAACAGGTGGGAGCCGACGAGGTTATCGACCGGGATATCAAAGAAGCCCTGGATCTGGGCTGCGTGCAGGTCCATCGTCAGGACGCGGTCGGCGCCGGCGGTGGTGATGAGGTTTGCAACGAGCTTGGCGGAGATGGGGTCACGGCTTTTGGCCTTGCGGTCCTGACGGGCATAGCCGAAATACGGGATCACGGCGGTGACTCGGCCGGCGGAAGCGCGGCGCATCGCGTCGATCATGATCAGCAGCTCCATCAGGCTGTCGTTCACGGGCTTGCAGGTGGACTGGACGATAAAGACGTCCTTGCCGCGGACGGGTTCGTATACCGAGACAGAGCACTCACCGTCCGCGAAAGCGGAAATGCTGCAGTTGCCGGGATTGATGAACAGAGAGGAACAAATGTCTTTGGCCAGAGCGGGATTGGAATTTCCGGTAAAAACCGCGATCTCTTTCCCATGAGAAATCATTCTTTGATAATCCTCCATCTAAATCAGAATGCGGAATGCGTCGTCCTTCATCATACTTATTCACTTTCTTAACAACTATAACATAAATGGAAAAAACAGAGGTTTTTTGTATATAATCATAAAGTTACCGAACAAAACACCAAAACATGAAAGTGGTTGAAAGAATGCTGGAATTTGAAGAATACAAACAGAAGCTGAGCGCGATCAAGCCGGACCTGGATCTGCTGCGCGGGGCGCTGAAACTGGACGCCGCCGAGCGCGAGATTGAAGAGCTGGAAGCGGCCAGTGCGCGCGAGGGGTTCTGGAACGATGTGGAAAAGTCCCAGAAGGTGCAGAAGCGCCTGAAGACGCTGCAGAACAAGCGCGACAACTACAACAAGCTCTGCAGCAGCTGGGACGATCTCATGACGCTCTGCGACATGGCCATCGAGGAAGGCGACGACAGCCTTCTGGAAGAGCTTCAGACGGACTATGCCGCCTTTGAGGAAAAGGTGGAAGAGACCCGCCTGAGCACCCTGCTCACCGGGGAGTACGACGGGAACAACGCGATCCTGACCTTCCACGCCGGCGCCGGCGGGACCGAGGCCCAGGACTGGGCGTCGATGCTGTACCGGATGTACAACATGTGGGCGGACCGCCACGGCTACAAGGTCCGGGTAATGGACTATCTCGACGGCGATGAGGCGGGGCTCAAGAGCGCCACCATCATGATCGAGGGCGAAAACGCCTACGGCTTTCTCAAGAGCGAGCACGGGATCCACCGTCTGGTCCGCGTGTCGCCGTTTGACGCGGCGGGAAGACGCCACACCAGCTTCGCCGCGGTGGAGGTCATGCCGGAGATCAGCGACGACACCGAGATCGAGCTGCGGGACGAGGACATCAAGATGGACGTGTTCCGCTCCTCCGGCGCCGGCGGACAGAAGGTCAACAAGACCTCCTCGGCCGTGCGCCTGACGCACATCCCCACGGGCATTGTCGTCTCGAGCCAGGTGGAGCGCAGCCATTTCCAGAACCTGGAAAACTGCAAGAACATGCTGCGGGCGCGCCTTGCGGAGATCAAGGAGCGCGAGCACCTGGAGAAGATCAGCGACATCAAGGGCGTGCAGATGAAGATCGAATGGGGAAGCCAGATCCGATCCTACGTGTTCATGCCGTACCAGCTGGTGAAGGATCACCGCACGGAGTATGAAAACGGCAACATCCAGAATGTCATGGACGGGGATCTGGACGGATTTATCAACGCCTTCCTTTCCATGCGGGCGGAAAACTGAAGAAACTATAAATTTTCAAACTTTTTCCTTGAAAGACAGGCTGTTTGCGGCTATAATGCAAACGCACAAATAAACAGACAGAAGGACGAAAGACATGAGTGCATCAACCGAAAGAAAGAACCGGATCGCTGCCCGCGAGGCCGGCACCGACAAGAAGACCATCGCCGCCCAGGAAGAGGCAAAAAAACAGGCAGTTTCGAAAAGAAAGTGGACATGGGGAACCATCGGCGTCATCGTGCTGATTGCGGCGATCCTGCTGCTCAACTCCGGCCTGATGTACACCTCCACGACGGCCCTGACCGTGGACGGAACGAAGTTTTCCCCGGCGGAGGTCAACTACTACTACGGCAATGAGTACCTGACCATGGTCAACACCTATGGCCAGTACCTCTCCTACTTCGGCCTGGACAGCAGCATGGGCCTGGCCGGTCTGGACGATCAGGAATGCAGCATGACCGACGGCGGCACCTGGCGCGACTACTTCCGGGATCTCGCAAAGCGGGATCTGCAGCAGAACCGCGCGCTGCTGAAGTATGCCGCCGAGAACGGCATCACCCTGAGCGACGAGGAAATCGCCGAGGTCGACGAGCAGTTTGCCGGCATGGAAGAGACCGCGAAGAGCTACGGCTACGGCAGTGCCGACAAGCTCTACGCCATGAACTACGGCAGCGGTGTGACGGCGAAGATCGTCCGTCAGGCGGCGCTGGACATGACGCTGGCCCAGAAGGCCTACAATGAGAAGCTGAACTCGCTCACCTACACCGATGAGGAGCTGGAGGAGTACTACCAGGGCCTGAACGGGGACCGCGACCTGTTTGACTTTAACCTTTACTATGTAACCGCCGAGACGATCGAGAACACCGTCCCCGGTGAAGACGGAACGGAAGACACCGTCGAGATGGTCGCCGACGAGCAGACCCGTGCCGAGGCGAAGGCGACCGCCGACGCCATCGTGATGGCCTACACGGACGGCTGGGACACGGCGGAAGCCGAGGATGCGGAGAATGCCGAAGCGGCCGAGGCCGAAACGGCGGCCGATCCGGCGGAGCGCTTTGCGGCGGCCGTGGAGTCCCAGACCGAGGCGCAGCCCTCTGAGCGCCGCGGCGTCAGCGGAAGCAGCCTGGATGCGGCCTATGCCGAGTGGATGAAGGCCTCTGACCGCGAAGCGGGCGATGTCGAGGTCTTTGCCGATGCCGAGGAAGAACCCTCCGGCTACACGGTGGTCATGTACCTCGGACGCGAGGACAACCACTATCCCACCGCCAGCGTCCGCCACATCCTGATCAAGGCGGCGGCCGATGAGGAAGGCAACTACACGGACGAGGCGAAGGAAGCCGCGAAAGCACGCGCAGAAGAGATCCTGGCTGAGTTTGAGGCCGGAGACAAGACGGAGGAGAGCTTCGCCGCCCTGGCCGAGCAGTACTCCGAGGATGAAGGCTCCAACACCAACGGCGGCCTGTATGAGAACATCTACAAGGGCCAGATGGTGCAGGAGTTCAACGACTTCTGCTTCGGCGGACACAAGAGCGGCGACACGGCAATCGTCTACGGTGAGAGCGGCTCCTACGCGGGCTACCACGTGGTCTACTATGTGGGAGACGGCGAGCTGTACAGCGACTATATCGCAAAAACCGATCTGCAGAGCGAGGCAATGAGCGACTGGACCAACGAACTCAACGAGGCCTGCACGGTCACGGAGGGCTTCGGCTTCCGGTTTGTCGGTAAATAAGAAAGAAAAAGGTTCTCGCTCCGGCGGGAACCTTTTTGCATATCACCCGCGTGACACGGGACGGACGGAACGAAGACGGATCTGACAGAAGGAGGAAAACCATGAAACACATCAAACGCATTTCGATTCTGCTGCTTGCGGCGATGATGCTCCTTTCCCTCTGCGCCTGCGGTTCGACCGGAAACAGGACGCAGGCCAAGGGCGCCGCGCAGACGAGCAGCGCGTACAGCAGCTATGATGTCGCCGACTATGCCATGGAAGAAGCCATGATGGCCGACGGCGACATGGCCTACGGCTTCTCGGCGGTGCCGATGGCGGCGGTCAACACGACGGCCGAAAGGGCTTCGGCCGGAAACGGCGCGGAAAGCGACGCGCCGACCGAGAATCCGGACAAGATTATCTATTCCGCCGACGTGACGGTGGAAACCACCGCCTTTGAAGAGACGGTCGGCAAAGTCTCAACCCTGGTGGAGCAGTTCGGCGGCTGGATCGAGGCCAGCAGCGTCAGCGGCTCAAACTACTATCAGAAGGCCCGCGGGACCGCTTCGACCCGGGACGCAAGCTACACGCTCCGGATCCCCAGCGGCCGTTTTCAGGAGCTGATGGACAGTCTCTCCGGGCTGGGGAACATCCCCTATTCGCACATCTACACCGAGAACGTGACGGCCCAGTACTATGACGTCCAGGCCCATCTGAAGGCCTATCAGACCCAGGAGACCCGGCTGCTGGAAATGATGGAGCTTGCCGAGACGGTGGAGGATGTTATCACCATCGAGGACCGCCTGACGGAGCTGCGCTATCAGATCGAATCGCTGCAGTCCAGGCTGAACAACTGGGACCGCCGGGTGAGCTACAGCACCATTTCGCTGAGCGTGAAGGAGGTCCGGGAGTACACCCCGGAGGAGAAAGTGAACCCGAGCTACGGCGAGGAGCTGGCGCAGGCGCTGAAGGATGGTCTCGCGAATGCGGGACAGTTCCTGAAGGATCTGCTGGTCTTCCTGGTGGAGGTGCTGCCGGTGCTGATCATCCTGGTTCCGGTGATCTGGCTTGTGGTCTGGCTGCTGCGCAGGATCATCCGGAAGCTCACGGCCAAAGCGGCCGCGAGGAAAGAAGCAAAGCGGGCCGCAAAAGCCGCGGCGAAGAGCGCCCCGGCGTCGGAGAAGGCCGAGCCCGCGGAGAAGACCTGAGCCGCGGGACAACGCGGCATCCGGCCTAAGCGGGAAAAGAAAAAGAAACAAGAATCGGAGGACAAACCATGGGTGCATTGCGAAACATGCCCGTAACGGGCGTGCTGGTCATCGCGGTGATCGCAGTTCTGTTTATTCTGGCAGTGATTCTGCTGTTTTATGTGAGGATCCGCTACCGCTTCCTGGAGGGGAAGGCGAGAGGGAACGACCCGGAGGTTCGGGGTTTCCGCTCGGCGGTGCTGAAGGAATACACCGCGGCGTACAAGCAGTACGGACAGGATGTCAACACCCCCGCGATCATCGCGGATGTGGTGGGCGCGCGGCTTTCGGGCCTGCTGCTGTGCGAGCGCTTCCTGAATAACGCGGTCTCGCTCTTTGTAACGCTGGGCCTGTTCGGAACCTTCCTGGGCCTGAGCATGTCGGTCAGCTCTCTGACGGAGCTGATCGGCCTGTCGAACACGTCGGAGTGGCTGAGCGTCCT
>CADAPN010000161.1 GCA_902789835.1 Oscillospiraceae bacterium | reverse complement strand
CGCCCAGGAGCTGCTGAACCGCTTCGGTCTGGAGCACATCAAGGCCACGGACAGCATCAACAAGTACGGTTTTGAGGACCGCAAGCTCATCGAGATCGTCCGCTGCGTATCCGACGAAACCGAGGTCTTCGTCGTAGACGAGACCACCACCGCGCTCTCACACGAAGGCCGCCAGCTACTCTATAAACTCATCCACCGGCTGAAGGACGAGAACAAGAGCGTCATTTTCATCTCCCACGACATGGACGAAATCCTCGAGCAGTGCACCGACCTGACGGTTCTGCGCGACGGCGAGATCAAGGGCCACCTGACCCGCCAGGAGATGGATGAGCCCGACGCGGTCAAGAAGATCCGCTTTTTGATGGTCGGGCGCGAAATCGGCGATGCCTATTACCGCGAGGATTACGACAGCTCTCATCGGCCCGAGGTCGCACTGAAGCTCGACCATATCAGCCTCGGCCCGATCAAGGACTTCTCGCTGGAGCTGCACAAGGGCGAGATCATCGGTTTCGGCGGTCTGTCCGGCTGCGGCATGCACGAAATCGGCCGCGCCGCCTTCGGCCTTGAAAAGCTGGCGGAGGGCCATGTATACTGCGGAGACAAAGAAATCAAATCCTGCCTTGACGCCATCGAAAACGGCATCGGCTACATCTCGAAAAACCGTGACACCGAGGCCCTGATCCTGGAGGGCTCGATCGCCGAGAACATCGTGCTGCCCTCCATCAATGCCCTCTCCAAAGGCACTTTTGTAAACCCCAAAGCGGAGAAAAGGCTGTCCGACGGCGAGATCGACAACTTCCGCATCAAGTGCTACAGCGGCAAGCAGTGGGTCAACACCCTCTCCGGCGGCAACAAACAGAAGGTCTCCTTCTCCAAATGGACCGCCAAGAAGTCCGACGTGCTGATCATGGACTGCCCCACCCGCGGTGTAGACATCGGCGTCAAGCAGTTCATGTACCATGTCATCGCCGAGATGAAGAAAGAGGGCAAGTCCATCATCCTCATCAGCGAAGAGCTGGCCGAGCTGATCGGCATGGCCGACAAGATCCTCATCATGAAGGATTTCGAGGTCACCCACGAGTTCAAGCGCAGCAAGGACCTCAGCGAGACCGACATCATCGAATACATGATCTAAGGAGGAGAAGAGAATGCCTGAAAACGCAAAAAAAGGCGGAATCGCCTCCCAGCAGACCGATGAGCGCACCAGTTTCTTTGGCTTTGTAAAGACCCACGCGCTTGACCTTATGGCATACGCAGGCCTCGTCGTGATGCTGATTCTGTTCCTCGTGTTCAACAGCGGCCCGCGCCTGATGTACAACTTCTCTGCCGTCATTCAGGCCGCCGCCGTCTATTCCATCCTTTCCCTCGGTGCCGTGTTCATCTATTCCATGGGCTTCATGGACGTCAGCCTCGGTCAGCAGATCGGCGTGTACGTCATCCTGATGATCCTCATCGGCAATAAGATCGGCGGCCCGGCCGGCGTGGTGGTGGGATTCCTGCTGGTGCTGGCGCTGGCGCTGGCCTGCGGTGCCATCAACGGTGCGGTGTCCATCTTCCTCGGCCTGCCAAGCATCGTGACGAGCCTGTTTCTGATGTTCTTCTTCACCGGGGCGCAGTACCTGATGATGGAGAGCACCGGCGAGAACACGATCAAGCTCATCCAGACTGTGCGGCCGGCTGACCGCAACACCTACAGCCTGATGCTGGTCGGCATCATCGTGCTGCTGGCACTCATCGGGACCTATTTCTTCAATTACACCAAGCTCGGCAAATACACCCGCGCGATCGGCGCCAACAAGGTCGCCGCCAAGCAGAGCGGCATCAGCCTTGTCAAGTGGCAGGTGCTGGGCTATATGGCGCTGGGCTTCTGCGCCGCGGTGGCAAGCTTCGTCATGCTCACCCGCACCGGCACCGCCGGCAAGGGTACCGGCTCCGGCTACGCCATGGATATCATGATCTGCCTGATTCTCGGCGGCATGCCTCTCAAGGGCGGCATGAAGTCCAAGATCTCCAGCGCGCTGGTCGGCGCCTTTACCTACACGCTGCTGTCCAACGTCCTGACCACGATGGGCGTCCCCCTCAACTGGGTCAACTTTGTCAAAGCGCTCATCTTCCTTGTCATCGTCCTTTTGACCTGTCGGAAGCCGAACGGGGTACTTCCCAGGTAATTATAATTAAAATTGGAGGAAACAATGAAAAACATCAAGAAAGTCCTCGCGCTCCTTCTGGCCCTGACCATGGTCCTCGCGCTGGCCGCCTGCGGCGGCAGCACCTCTGCACCGGCCGCCAGCAGCTCCTCTTCCGGTGACAGCGCCCCCGCCGCCGATGCCGCCAAGCCGGCCGCGGCCGCCAAGCATGTCAAGATCGGCGTCGGCCTGTATCAGGACTCCGGCGCTGCCGTTGACGCCGTCAAAGCTTACCTCAAGAGCCTCGAATCCGCACTGAATGTCGAGTTTGCCTACACGGTACTCAGCACCAACGACGAGGCACTGAACGTCACGAAGGTGCAGGAGCTCATCTCGGCCGGCTGTGAAGGCATCATCATCACGATGGACGCCGGCATGGACGCCATCCTCGCCGAGTGCCGCGACGCCAATGTGTATCTGGCCGGCTATCTCTGCGACTTCGACACCAGCTTCCGCAACAACTATGACAACGTCTTCAAAAACGAGTTCTTCCTCGGCACGGCCGGTGACGGCCCCTGCGGTGACCACACCACACGCGGCTACGACTTCTTCAACAGCGTGCTCGAGTACAACGAGCGCAATCCCGAGAACCCCATCCGCCATGTTGCCGGCACGGTCTTCCCGGCCTTCGCCTTCCCCTATTCCAAGGTGAACTTCGACCAGTTCGTGGAGAAGGCTGAGGAGTACAACGCCGCCAACCCCGACAAGGCCATCGAGGTCGACCCCTTCAACGAGGAGACCGACGTCCTGATGTTCAAGCCGGTCGACTCCACCTACTTCAACAAGCATCCCAACATTGACGCCATCGTCGCCTTCAACGCCGGTTCCTTCGTGTATCCCACCATGGTGTCCGCCGGTGTCGCTGACACGATGAAGCTCTTTGCCGCCGGCTACAACGACGGTGACGACGCGGTCTTCGGCTCGAAGGGCGCCTATCAGCAGGAGATGGTCTGCGCGGTTGAGTCCATCACCTATCCGCTGGTCCTCCTCCTGAACAAGATCAACGGTGTTTCCTTCCCCGACCAGCCCGCAGAGGCAGAGCGCCGCGACTGCTCCACCATCATCATCAATTCCGATGAGGATCTGGAGAAGTTCAAGGGCAGCATCTATCTGAGCTTCAAGCCGGAAGACGCGCTCCTCACGCCGGAAGAGGTTCTGAACCTCACCGCCTTCGGCAATCCCGATGCCACCTATGCCGGTCTGTGCGAGTTCCTCGACCACATGACCATCGAAGATATCAAGTAAGTAGGCAAAGCTGCTCCGGGCACTCGGAAGAGTGCCCGGGGACACCGACAGTCAGAAGGAGCCACTATGAAACTTACAAAACGAATTTTTCTGACCCTGCTGTTCCCCGTGCTGATGTTCCTGGCCATGTGGGCCATCACCGCGAGCAATCCCGCCTGCTATGTCAACGGCAAGTTCATCTTCCTGGGTTTCGATCTGGTGCGCTTCGTCATCACCAGCGCCTGTCAGAGCATCTGTGTCGCCCTGGCCATCTGGATGCAGCTGAAGAACGGCCGCTTTGACTTTTCCAACGGCGCGTCCATGATCCTCACGGCCATCATCGCCGGCAACGTCGGCCTGAAAACCGGCAGCCCGTGGATCACCATGCTGGTGGCCATCCTCTGCGGTATCGTGCTCTGCGCCTTCACGGCCGCGGTCTACATGCTCGGCCGTCTGCCGATCGTCATCGCCACCATCGGCGTCACCCTGCTGTACGAGTCGCTGACCTACCTCATCTTCGGCGGCGGCGGTATCAGCACCTTCTATCAGAACCCCACCCTGTCCATCTTCGGGCACCTGCCCGGCGTCCTGCTCCCGACCGCACTGGCAATGGGCATCTTCCTGTTCTACTCCAACTACACGGTTACCGGACGCAAGGGCAAGATCCTCGCCAACAACCAGTCGGCCGGCGTCAACATCGGCATCTGGGAGGAGGCCAACGTCTCACAGACCGCCATGTTCACCGGCGCCATCGTCGGGCTTGCCGCCACGATCTATGTCTCTCAGAACCAGGTGCTTCCGCAGGCAAGCCTGTCCACGGCGGGCATCATGTTCTCGTACATCGTCCCGGTCTACATGGGCATGTTCATCGGTCTTGCCTCCAACGACGTGATCGGCATCTCCATTGCCGCCATCGGCATGGCCATCTTCAACTACGGCCTCAACTGCATGAACCTCGGCGGAGGCGGCTGGCAGCAGATCATCATGGGTGTGTTCGTCATGTGCTTCTATACCTTCTCCGCACAGCTCAACAACATCAGAGCCCTCTTCCGGCGCCACAGCAAAGAAGAAGCAGAAGCCGCCGCCTGAGAATCCAGGACAAATCCATACCGACAAAAAGGTGGGAGGCGGCAGAATTGCCGCCTCCTTTTGTTAAGGAGCAAACGCATGGAAATCTACTATGATCTGAAAATCAACGGCATCTCTGAGCCCCTCGGCTTTGAACTGCCGTGGGTAAACGTATCCTGGAAGGTGCGCAATACCGGGAGCCGGCGAGGAGCCAAAGCCTGTCTGCTTGCCGCGGCGGATCCGGCCTTCCGGCAGATTCTGTATAAAAAGGATTCGCGGGATCTCAATCCGTGCGGGGAAACGCTGGCCATCCCGCTGCAGCCCCGGACGCGCTATTATGTACGCATCGAGATTACCGGCGATGCGGGGGATTCCGCCTGCGCCGAGAGCTGGTTCGAGACCGGGAAAATGGACGAGCCTTTTTTTGCCCGCTGGATCGGCACACAGCCGGAGGATCGCTTCCATCCCGTCTTTTTCCGGGACTTTTCCCTGCGCGGGGTCCCCGTGTCGGCGCGGCTGTATGTGACCGGTCTCGGCCTGTATGAGGCAGGTCTCAACGGGGAAAAAG
>CADAPN010000160.1 GCA_902789835.1 Oscillospiraceae bacterium | reverse complement strand
CTCGCCGATGCCGTCGGCGTCGTCGAGCTTGCCGAGGTTGCGCGGGTTGCGGAAATGGTCCATTACTTTATCACTATAGAGAGCCATAATTTTTCCTCCAGGATTTTTTAGGATTTTGTTCTCCCCGCCTCCGGCGGGGAGAACAAGTATAGAAATCGAGAGCCATACAAAAAACTCCGGGTTTTTACAATGTTAAATGTTAAATGAGAAATGATCAATTAAAAAAGTGAAAATCAGATCAGATGTTTCAGCTCGCCTTTTTCGAGTTCGTCCCAGACGGGGCTGATGCTGCGCAGGTAGGCAACCACCTTGGGAACGACCTCGATGATGTGGTCGATCTGCTCCATGGTGTTGTACTCGCCGATAGAGAGACGCAGGCTTCCGTGGGCAACCTCGTGGGGCAGGCCGATGGCAAGCAGCACGTGGCTCGGATCCAGAGAGCCGGAGGTGCAGGCGCTTCCGGACGAGGCGCAGATGCCCTGGTCGTCCAGCATGAGCAGGAGGCTCTCGCCCTCAATGCCCTCGAAGCACATGTTCACGGTGCCGGGGACATGGTGCTCAAGGCTGCCGTTAATCTTGCTGTGGGGGATCTTGCTGAGCTCGGCGAAGAGCTTGTCGCGCATGGGGATGATCTTCGCGGTGTTGGCCTCCATGTTGTCGCAGCTCTCCTTCAGGGCGGCGGCCATGGCGACGATGCCGGCGACGTTCTCGGTTCCGGCGCGCTTGCCGCGCTCCTGGGCACCGCCGTCGATGATGTTCGTGAGGACTATGCCGCGCTTGGCATAGAGGACGCCGACGCCCTTCGGGGCGTGGAACTTGTGGCCGGACAGGGAGAGCATGTCGATGTTCATGGCCTTGACGTCAATGGGCATGTGGCCGGCGGCCTGGACCGCGTCGGTGTGGAAGGGCACCTTGTGCTCGCGGCAGAGGGCGCCGATCTCGGCGATGGGCTGGACGGTGCCGATCTCGTTATTGGCGAACATGATCGTCACGAGGCAGGTGTCGTCCCGCAGGGCGTTCGCCACATCCTCGACAAGGATGACGCCGTCCGGGTGCGGATCGAGGAGGGTGACCTCGAAGCCCTCCTTCTCGAGGCGGTTCAGGGTGTGGAGCACAGCGTGGTGCTCAAACTGGGTCGAGATGATATGCCGCTTCCCTTTCCGGGCGCCGAGGCGGGCCGCCGAGACGATGGCCTGGTTATCGGCCTCGCTTCCGCCGGAGGTAAAGGTGATCTCCTTCGGGTCGGCGTTAAGGTACTTCGCAATGGTCTCGCGGGAGACCTGAAGCGCCTCGGCGGCCTTCTGGCCGAAGGAGTAAAGACTGGACGGGTTTCCGTACAGGTCGGTCAGGTACGGCATCATGGCGTCGAGGGCGGTTTTGCTGACGCAGGTGGTGGCCGCATTATCGGCGTAGACAAACATGGGATTCCTTCTTTCTATCAGGGATTTTTATAAACGTAAGTTCTACCACTCACGCTCCCCGCTCCGCGGGGAGCGTGAGTGGATCAGGGCTTCCCTTTTATTGGGGATTTTGTATTATTTTCAGCTTATTCCTACTCTTTCACTGGGGATTATATCACAGCTTGACAGTTTGTCAAGGTCAAGGTGAAGAAAGTAATCTCCCCGCCGGAGGCGGGGAGATTACTGGGATTTATGGTTTCAGGTTGACAGTTTGTCAAGTAGGGGTCCCGCTGGACGGAGAGTAAGGCAGCCAGCCTAAGCGAATAACCCCGTGAGAACGGACAAAGCCTCCAGGACTGCCACCCTGGAGATTTTGTCAGTGACAGCTATGATATAGTTCTGCCAAACCTCATAATCTCATTATAACATAAACTTAGCAGATTACAAGAGCTCTTTGTGTGTCAAGAGAACCGTCCCCCTGACACACTAGGACAGCAGCATGCGGTCGTTGTCGAGGGCGCGGCCGACGCCGGCCTTGAAGCGCTGAAGCAGGTCGTCCACGGTCAGGCCGCGGCGCTCTTCCCCGGCGATATCGAGAATGATATTCCCGCTGTCCATCATGAGGGTGCGGTTGCCCAGGTCCAGGGCGGACTGCATGTTGTGGGTGATCATGAGGCAGGTGAGATGATCCTCCTCAACGATCTCGCGGGTGAGCTTCAGGACCTTCTCGGCCGTGCCGGGGTCCAGGGCGGCGGTATGCTCGTCCAGGAGGAGGAGCTTCGGATCGGCCATGGTGGCCATCATGAGGGTCAGGGCCTGGCGCTGGCCGCCGGAGAGAAGGCCGACGGGCTGCTTCATGCGGTTCTCGAGCCCCATGTCCAGCAGGGCCAGGCGGTCACGGAAGGCCTCTTTTTCGGCGCGGGTCACATGGCTGAGCCAGCCGCCGGTGCCCGCGGCCAGGGCAAGGTTCTCCTCGATGGTCATGCCCGGGGCGCTTCCCAGCATGGGATCCTGGAACAGGCGGCCGATGATCTTCGCCCGTTTAAACTCCGGGAGGAAGGTGATGTCGCGGCCGTCCAGGATGATACTTCCGGAGTCGGTATAGAAGCTTCCGGCGATGGCGTTGAAGAGGGTGGACTTCCCTGCCCCGTTGGCGCCGATGATCGTGACGAAGTCGCCCGGGTCCAGATGCAGCGAGAGGTCGCGGATGGCACACTTTTCGTTCACGGTGCCGGGGTTGAAGGTCTTGGAGATATGAGAGACGGTCAGCATGTCAGCGCACCTCCTTTTCGGTTCCCCGGGCTTCCCGGCCGTGGCCGAGGCGGCGGCGGAGCATGGGGATCCGGCCCTTCAGGTAGGGGCCGGAGATGGCGATGATGACGATCACCGAGGAGACCAGCTTCAGCATGGAAGCCGGCATATCGAAGCGCAGGGCAACGGCATAGACCAGGCGGAAGATAAACGAGCCCAGGACCACGCCGACGGCGCGCTTCGGAATGCTGCCGCGGCCCATGAAGGTGCCGCCGATGAGGAGACTCGCCAGGGCGATGGTCACCATGCCGGTGCCGATGTCGATGTTGACGGACTTCTGGGACTGGGCCAGGAGGCAGCCGGAGAGGGCGGTGAAGGAGTTCGCCACGCAGAGGCCGACGGTGGTGGTGAAGGCCGGGTTGATGGACGACGAGCGCACCATGTCGGGGTTGTTGCCCGTGGCGCGGATGGCAAGGCCGAGGCGCGTGCGCAGGAAGAGCGAGAGAAAGACGATCACCAGGACCACGGCGGCCAAAGCGACCAGAAGCTTATACTGGGCGGCCAGGGCGGTTCCCTTCAGGAGGGACTTTAAGAGGGTGAAGACGGTCTCGGTCTTGTTCATGTTCAGGAGGGAGGAATTGCCCATGACGGCGATGTTGATGGAGTAGAGGCCGGTGTTGACGATGATGCCGGCGAGAAGGCTCTCGACGCCCATGCGGGTTTGGAGCAGGGCCGTGACGAAGCCCGAGACGATGCCCGCGCCCATGGCCGCCGGCAGGGCAAGCCAGGGGTGGCCGGAGATGGCAACCACGGCGCCCACGCAGGCGCCGAGGGTGAAGCAGCCGTCCGTGGACAGGTCACAGACGTTCAACATCGAATAGCTCAGAAACAGGGCCAGAACGGTCAGGGAGTTGATCAGGCCAAGCTCCAGGGCGGTCTGGCCGAGACCGAGCGCAGCGGATAGTGTCATGATGGCAAACCTCTCAAGAAATATTCATAGCACTTTTCCCCGCCTCCGGCGGGGAAAAGTGCGAAACAGTTTGGGGATGCAGGGACGACGCCACGGGGACGGTTCTCATGGCTTACACTGCGTGTGCCACGAGAACCGTCCCCATGGCTCACGTGGCTCAGGCGAGGTCGGAGAAGGACTCGGCGGTGGTGATTTCATTCACCTGGGTGCAGAGGGGGGCGAAGGCCTCCTTCACGGTGTCGAAGTCCAAACCGAGGGCCTCGCAGGTCTCGGTGTTGACGGTGGCGGTGCCGTTGTCAAAGGTCAGGACCGGGGTATCGGCGGGGTTCGCGCCCTCGATGAGGATCTTTGCGATCATGTCGGCGGTCTCGACGCCGAGGTTGGCATAGTCCACGCCGTAGCCCACGAAAGCGCCGTTCAGGGCGAAGGAGTCGGCACCGGTGTAGTGCGGGATGCCGGCTTCGGCCAGGGCCTCGTAGATGGAGAGCTCGGCGGTCATGATGGTGTTGTCGGTCGGGGTGAAGACGGCGTCGACCTTATCGGCGATGAGGGCATCGACGGCGAGCATGACCTCGTCGACGGTGGTGCCGTTATAGTCCTTGTAGGAGACCTTCTGTTCATCGAGGAAGGCCTTCGCCTGGGCGATGGGGGTGGTGGAAGCATCCTGGCCCATGTCATAGAGCAGGGCCACATTGTCGGCATCCGGGTTCGCGGCGAAGATGAGCTTCATGACGGCGGCGGTATCGAGGCCGTCAGAGGTGCCGGTGATGTTGGAGCCGGGGGCGTCCATGCTCTCGACCAGGCCGGTGGAGATCGGGTCAGAGACGGCGGCGAAGACCACGGGGATGCCGTTGTCCTCGGTGGCGGCCTGCATGCTCATGGCAACCGGGGTGGCCACGCCGACCATCAGGTCGACATCGTCGGCGATGAAGTTCTGGATGATCGGCGTTGCAGTTGTCATAGCTGACCTCGAAGGTCACGCCCTTCTCCTCGCCGATGGCGGCGAGCTGATTCTGGATATTTTCCACGATCTGGTTCAGGGAGGCATCGTCGACATAGTTGCAGATACCGACCTTGAAGACGGTTTCGTCCGCGGCAAAGGCGGAAGCGCCGAGGCAGAGGACCAGGGCGAGAACGATCAGGACGGAAAGAATCTTTTTCATGATGATAGCTCCTTTATCATAATTTAGAATGATTTATTTCGTAATACTCCATTGCGTGAACCCGGGATTCCGGGAACAAAAGCCCGCGGCAGAATAAGTGATCTCAGTCGACGGCCTGCCATCGCCGCCATCGTCTGTGCAGAATATACATGGTTGATCAGCCTCCAAAACAAAAATCATTCGAAGGGGGGGAAGAATGCCTATTTATCTCCCCGCCTCCGGCGGGGAGATAAAGGATTACAGGCAGGCCTCCAAAACAAAAATCCCGTCCCTGCATACAAGAATGCTGGGACAGGATCAAAATCAAATCCTGCGGTGCCACCCGGCTTGACGCGAACGCGTCCGACTCACCCGTACCATCATACGGTGGCTTTGTTCACGGAGTGCCGCTCCGTCGCACATAGGGCGGGAATCCCGCCTTCCGATTGCCCTCCGAAGTCCATTCACACGATCCAGTCTGTACCGCGCTCTCAGCTCCGCGCAGCTCTCTGTGACATCC
>CADAPN010000159.1 GCA_902789835.1 Oscillospiraceae bacterium | reverse complement strand
TGAAGGCCAGACCAAGCAGAAGCTCGGCAACGCCTATATCCGCACCCTGGTGGATTCGATCGTAAACGAGCAGCTGACGGAGTACTTTGAAGAACACCCCGCTGCCGCCAAGGCCATTCTGGATAAGGCCATGATGGCCAACCGCGCGCGCGAAGCGGCGCGCAAGGCCAGAGAATCCGTCCGGAGGAAAACCGGACTGGAGAGCGGCCAGATGCCCGACAAGCTGCAGGACTGCAACGAGAGAGATCCCTCGCTCTGCGAGATTTATATCGTCGAGGGCGACTCCGCCGCAGGCTCGGCCATTCAGGGCCGGGACAGCCGCTTCCAGGCGATCCTTGCCATGTGGGGCAAGATGCTGAATGTAGAAAAGGCCAGGGCGGACAAAATTTACGGCAACGACAAGCTCTATCCCCTGATCGTCGCCCTGGGCGCTGGAATCGGGGATGAGTTCAACATCGACAAGCTCCGTTATCACAAGATCATCATCATGGCGGATGCCGATGTGGACGGATCCCACATCCGGACCCTGCTGCTGACCTTCTTCTTCCGCTATATGCGGCCGCTGATCGAGCGGGGCTATGTCTATTCCGCCGTGCCGCCGCTCTACAAGCTCACCAGGGGCAAGACCCAGCGGGTGGCCTACTCCGACGAGCAGCGGGATCAGATCAGCGCCGAAATGCGCGGCGACAACCCGAATGTAAAGATCGATATCTCCCGCTTCAAGGGCCTCGGTGAAATGGACCCGCACGAGCTCTGGGAGACCACCATGGACCCCGAGCAGCGCTCTTTGCGTCGCATCACCCTGGGTGATGCCATCCAGGCCGACCAGGTCTTCACCGTCCTGATGGGCGAGGAAGTGGAGCCGCGCAAGGAATGGATCGAGCGCAACGCCCAGTATGTGGGCAATCTGGACATCTGAGGCTGAGAGAATATGGCACATAAAAGAGATTATAAACCAGAAGACATCGCATTCCCGAATCAGGTCATCACCGAATCCGAGCTGGTCGGTGAAATGCAGCGCAGCTACATCGACTACGCCATGAGCGTCATCGTCGGCCGCGCCCTGCCGGACGTGCGCGACGGGCTCAAACCGGTGCACCGCCGCATTCTGTACACGATGTACGAGTCCGGCCTGACCTCGGACAAACCTTTCAAGAAATCCGCCACCTGCGTCGGTGACGTGCTGGGTCATTACCATCCCCACGGCGACGCGTCGGTTTATGACGCAATGGTGCGTCTGGCGCAGGACTTTTCGATGCGCTACATGCTGGTGGACGGCCACGGCAACTTCGGTTCCGTGGACGGAGACCCTCCGGCGGCCTACCGATACACAGAGGCGAGACTGTCGAAAATCTCCAACGAGATGCTGCGGGACATCGAGAAGGACACGGTGGACTGGGATCCGAACTTCGATGAGAGCCGCAAGGAACCCCGTGTTCTGCCCTCCCGGTTTCCGAACCTGCTGGTCAACGGCTCGAGCGGCATCGCGGTGGGCATGGCGACGAACATCCCGCCCCACAACCTGTCCTGGAGAATCCGGACGCGGAGCTGAGCGACCTGATGCAGTACATCACAGGCCCGGATTTCCCGACCAAGGGCATCATCATGGGCCGCAGCGGCATCCGCCAGGCCTATTTAACGGGCCGCGGCAAGGTCGTGCTTCGGGCCAGAACGGAATTTGAGGAACACGGCCAGAACCGCACCCGCATCATCGTGACGGAACTGCCCTATCAGGTAAACAAGCGCCAGCTCATCCGGAACATCGCCGACCAGGTGCATGAAAAACGCCTGGAGGGCATCTCGGACCTGCGCGACGAGACCGACCGCAACGGCATGCGCATCGTCATCGAACTCAAGCGGGATGCCAATCCCCAGGTGGTTCTGAACCGGCTCTTTGCCCAGACGGCGCTGCAGTCCAGCTTTTCCATCAACATGCTGGCCCTGGTCAAGAACCAGACACAGCCGAAGATTCTGACCCTGCGAAACATTCTGGATGAGTATCTTACATTCCAGGAAGACCTGATCGTTCGCAGAACCCGCTATGACCTGAAAAAGGCGGAGGAGCGGGCTCATCTGCTGGAAGGCCTGCTGATTGCCCAGGACAATATCGACGAGGTTATCCGCATCATCCGGTCCAGCTACGACAACGCCAAGCAGAACCTGATGGAACGCTTCGGCTTTTCCGATGTCCAGGCCCAGGCGATCTGCGATATGCGTCTGATTCAGCTGCAGGGCCTCAACCGCGAGAAGCTGGAGGCGGAATACAAGGAACTGGAAGAGAAGATCGCGTATTACAAAGAACTGCTGGCCGATCCTGAAAAGATCAAGGGCGTCCTGAAGGATGAGCTGATCGCCATCCGCGACAAATTCGGGGACGAGCGCAAGACCGAGATCCAGGATATCGCCGACGAGATCGACATCGAGGATCTGATTGAAGAGGAGCAGTGCGTCTATACCCTGACCCACGGCGGATACATCAAGCGTCTGCCGGTCAGCGAGTACCGCGCCCAGGGCCGCGGCGGCAAGGGCGTGCGCGCCATGGCGATGAAGGAGGAGGACTATGTCCAGACGGTCTTTACCGCTTCCACACACGACCACATCCTCTTCTTCACCTCGAAGGGCCGCGTCTTTGTACGCAAGGGCTATCAGATCCCCGAAGCGGGACGCAACGCCCGCGGCACCAATATTGTGAACATCCTGCCCATCGAGGTCGGAGACGAGAACGAGAAGGTCAGCGCCATGATCCGGGGCAGAGGCTACGAAGAGGACAAGTACCTGTTCTTCGTCACCAAAAACGGCACGGTCAAGCGCATCAGTCAGGCATCTCTGAAGAACCTGCGCAACATCGGCATCCGGGCAATCACCCTCGAGGAGGGCGATGAGCTCATTTCCGTCATGCCGACCGAGGGCGATGAGAACATCATGATCGCCACCCGCAACGGCCTTGCCATCCGCTTCCCCGAGAGCGACGTGCGTGTCATGGGCCGTACGGCCGTCGGCGTGCGGGGCATCCGCCTGCGCGGAGACGACGTGGTGGTCGGCGCCGGAAGCAGCGCGGAAGGGGAAGACATCCTCAGCATCACGGAAAATGGCTTCGGCAAGCGCACCGATGTAGGCGAATATCGTTTCCAGAGCCGCGGCGGCTTCGGCGTGACGAACCACCGTGTAACCGAGAAAACCGGTCCGGTTGCTTCAGTCAAGATGGTCCGGGCGGGCGAAGACATTCTGATCGTCACGGACGACGGCACCATGATCCGCGTCGCGGTGGAGAACATCTCCCGCTACGGCCGTGCCTCCCAGGGCGTGCGCGTCATGCGCCCGGTCACGGGGAGCCGTGTGATCGACATGGAAAAGACCGAGCGGGAAGAGGCGGCGGAAGTGCCGGAGGAGTTCCCGCTTCCGCAGGAACCGGATGACGCGGATCAAGGCGACACGGAACCGACAGAACCATGAAGCAGGTCAGCATCTACACCGACGGCGCCTGCAGCGGGAATCCGGGCCCCGGCGGCTGGGCCGCCATCCTGATCTACCAGGAGGTAGAAAAGGAACTCTCCGGCGGAGAAAAACAGACCACCAACAACCGGATGGAACTCTCCGGGGTTATCGCCGCGCTGCAGGCGCTGAAGGAGCCCTGCAGCGTGGACCTGTGGTCCGACTCCCGCTATGTGATCGACGCATTGGAGAAGGGCTGGGCGGAGAACTGGAGAAAAAAGGGCTGGATGCGGAACAAAAAAGAACCGGCGCTGAATCCGGATCTCTGGGAGACGCTGCTGAACCTGGCGTCAAAGCACGAGATGCACTACCACTGGGTCAAGGGCCACGCCGACAATCCGTACAACAACCGCTGTGACGCCATGGCGGTGGCGGAGCGGGACCGTTACGCCGGATGAAAATCGCGGCAGAAGGAGAAACGGAACATGCTCAAGGTGAGAGAGGCGACCGTATCGGAACTCGGCCGCTACTACAACGCACTGAAGATTGATTTTGACCAGAGAGAGCTCCTGCCGCTGTCATCGGTCCGAAAGGCCGTCCGAAGAGGCGATCAGGAATTTCTCCTGTTTTACGATGAGGAAACCGGCATGACGGAGGGCTATGCGCTCTGCGGCATCCGGAATGTCTATGGCTATGTACTGCTGAAGTACTTCGGCATCTTCTCCTGGTATCAGGGACAGGGCCGCGGCGTGGAGGCCATGCGCCTGCTCCACAAGCGCTACGCCGACCGGCAGGGAATCCTCGCGGAGCTCACGGTGTTTGACGACAGCGAAGACGGGGAATATCTGCAAAAGCTGCGGCGCTTCTTCCGCCGTTTCGGCTATGAGGAAGTCCCCTTTGCATACCGCCTTGGCGGCGCGGAGGTGCTGCTCACCGCGAAGCCGGTCCGCGGAACGGCGGAGATCGGACCGGTGGCGCGAAGGATCCTGACGGACTTCTATTCCCGCTGGCTCAGCCCGGCAAAGCTTTCATCCATGGTCGTTTTTGAGGAATGAAGGAATTAGTAAACCAGATTCTCAACCATAAAGAACTGGCCGCCCTCCCATCTTTGCTGGAGGGCGGCGGACTTCCTGCGCTCGTTTCCGGCCTGTCGGCGGTACACCGGGCAAATCTGGCGGCGGCGCTCTGCAATACACTGGAAAAACCGCTGTTTGTGATCTGCCCGGATGACACCGCGGCGGAGAATTTCGCCCGGGACCTTCGCAGCATGCTGCAGCGGCCGGCGGACTGTCTGGGCCTGCGGGAATACTGCTTTCTGCCCACCGAGGCGGTCTCACGCCGGACGGAACAGAAGCGCCTGGAAGTATTTTCGTCTCTGACAGAGAGCGGACAAAAGGGCGGACCCTCCGTGACGGTGGCTTCCGTCTCTGCCATGCTGCAGCGGACCATGCCCAAGGACCTGCTGCAGAAGGCGACCTTTACCATCTCGGCCGCGGAAACCTACGCGGTGGAAGACCTGGAAGAGGCCCTCATCCGCTGCGGCTATGAGCGCACGGAGCAGGTGGAGGGCCCGGGCCAGTTTGCACGGCGCGGCGGAATCCTCGATCTGTTTTCGCCGGCGGAGGAACAGCCGGTGCGTATGGAGTTTTGGGGCGATGAGATCGACTCCATGGGATATTTCGACATCTCAAGCCAGCGCCGGGACGAGACGGTCACGGAATGCAGAATTCTTCCCGCAGCGGAGGCTCTGCCGACGCTGACCCCCGGCGGAACGGAAACCCTCTGCCGGAAAATGGAGGAGCTGGCCGAGAGATATCAGAAACGGCGGGGCAGCAGCGCTGCGGGAAAGATCGCCGCCACACTCCGGCAGGATGCGGAGAAGCTGCACACGCAGCTTAATATGCCGGATCTGGACCGGTGGCTGCCGCTTCTCTATCCGGCGGCAACGGGGTTTGACTATATCCCGGAGGATGCCGTCGTCTTTGTAGATCAGCCGACCCGCTGCAGCGAGATGGCAAAGGAATACCGCAAACAGCTGGGGGATGATCTCCGTGCGCTTCAGAAGGACGGACTCTGTCCCTTCGAGGCGGAGAGCTTCTGCTTCCCGCCGGACGAGATCTGGAAGGAACTGGAACGCTTCCCGCTGTATGCGGGAGATTCCTTCACCCTAGGAAGAGGAAACTTCCAGCCGAAAACCCTTCAGAGCATCCCGGCCAAGCAGCTGCCGTCCTACGCGGGCAATGCCCAGGCCGCGGCGGAGGACCTGAAGATCTATCTGAAGCAGAACTACCGGGTGGTGGTCCTGGCCGGAGATGAGCGGCGGGCGAAGGTCCTACAGGAATTTCTGAATGAGCACGGCACAAAGGTGCTGATCCGGACGGAGATGGAGACTCTGCCGGAGCAGGGTGAATGCTGTATCGGTGTCGGCGCGCTCTCCTCCGGAATCGAATACCCCGCGCTCAAGCTTGCGATCCTGACGGATGCGCAGCTGATCCGCGGAAAAAACAAAAAGAAAGCAAACAAAAAGCTTCCCGCCGACCGAAAACGCATTGAGAGCTATTCCGACCTGTCCGTGGGGGACTATGTCGTCCACGAGACCCACGGCATCGGCCGCTTTGCCGGAATTGTCAAAATGCAGGTGGACGGGTTTGAAAAGGACTATATCAAGCTCAGCTACGCCGGAACGGACGTGCTCTATGTCCCCGCAACGCAGCTGGACATGGTGTCCAAGTACACCGGCGGGGGAGAGGAACGTCCGGTCAAGCTCTCGAAGATGGGCGGAACCGAATGGGCCAAGACCCGCTCCCGGGCCA
>CADAPN010000158.1 GCA_902789835.1 Oscillospiraceae bacterium | reverse complement strand
GTTGCCCGCGGCATGGGCAAGTGCTGCGTCTCCGGCTGCGGCGACATCCTGATGGACGAGGAAGCCAAGCAGTTCACCCTGGCCGGCAAGACCTATCACGAGGGAGACAACATCTCCATCGACGGCTCCACCGGCAACATCTATGACGGCATCATTCCGACGGTTGACGCGACCATCGCCGGTGAGTTCGGCCGTATCTAACCCGCACGACGCCGCCAAGGCCGTTGAGCTGGGCGCCCACGGCATCGGCCTGACCCGTACCGAGCACATGTTCTTCAACGCCGACCGCATCGGACCTTTCCGTGAGATGATCTGCGCCGATACGAAGGAAGAGCGCATTGCCGCCCTGAACAAGCTCGAGCCGATGCAGCAGGAAGACTTCGAAGGCATCTATGAGGCCATGAAGGGCTATCCCGTCACCATCCGTTTCCTTGATCCCCCTCTGCATGAGTTCGTCCCGACCGAGGAAGAGGACATCGCCGCCCTCGCCGAGACCGAAGGCAAAACCGTGGAACAGATCAAGAACGTGATCTACAACCTGCATGAGTTTAACCCGATGATGGGCCACCGCGGCTGCCGCCTGGCCGTTTCCTATCCGGAGATCGCCGAAATGCAGACCCGTGCCGTCATCAAGGCCGCTCTGGTTGTCTCCGCGCGCCATCCCGACTGGAACCTGCGCCCCGAGATTATGATCCCGCTGGTGGGTGAAGTCAAGGAACTCAAGTTCGTCAAGGACGTCGTTGTCGCGGCCGCCGACAAGCTGATTGCCGAGTCCGGCTCCGACCTCAAGTATCTGGTCGGCACCATGATCGAGATCCCGCGTGCCGCGCTGACCGCGGATGAGATCGCGAAGGAAGCCCAGTTCTTCTCCTTCGGCACCAACGACCTGACCCAGATGACCTTCGGCTTCAGCCGTGACGACGCCGGCAAGTTCCTGCCCGCCTACTACGAGCACAAGATCTATGAGAGCGATCCGTTTGCGCGCGTCGACCAGATCGGTGTCGGCAAGCTCGTGAAGATGGCCGCCACCCTGGGCCGCGCCACCCGTCCGGACCTGCACCTCGGCGTCTGCGGCGAGCACGGCGGCGACCCCAGCTCTGTGGAGTTCTTCCACAAGGCCGGTCTGGATTACGTCTCCTGCAGCCCGTTCCGTGTCCCCATCGCCCGCCTCGCCGCCGCACAGGCTGCGATCAAGGAAGAAGAGGCCAAGGCAGCCGAAGTGAAGGCAGCCGAGGAAGAGGTC
Source organism: Oscillospiraceae bacterium (assembly GCA_902789835.1). The sequence continues at coordinate 3,714 of CADAPN010000158.1, read as the reverse complement.
AACGCCAAGGTTGAGGCCGCCAAGGCCGCACTGAAGGAAGCCACCGACAAGCTCTCCTCTGTCGCCGTTGATGCCAGCGCCGAGCTCAAGGACTTCGCCGCCGTTGCCTTCAAGAGCCTGAAGGCCGGCTGGGACGAGGCCAAGAAGACCTTCGACCAGGAGAAGAAGTAAGTCCTCCGGACGGAAACCTGATCCGTAAAATATTGAAAAGCACGTCTCGTGAACCGGGACGTGCTTTTTGCGCGATATGGGTGAGCATGGGAAAGAAAGCAGGAGGAGCTGCAAAGAATCAGGCGGCAAGAAAGCCTCTTGCCATGCAGCCAAAAGTATTGTAAAATAACAAGGATGATGACGGAAAGGGGGAAAACGGGTGATGAAACAGCTTACCATGTTTTATCTCGATGACTGCGGCTACTGCGCAAAAGCACGCAGAGCGCTGGAGGAGCTGTATTCAGAGAATCCCGAATATCGGGACGTACCGATCCGGATGATCGAAGAATCCCGGGAACCGGAGCTGGCAGATCAGTATGACTATTATGCGGTACCCAGCTTTTTTGATGGAGAGAAAAAGCTGTTTGAGGCACATCTCTTCATGAGCTACGAGGACATCCGGGAGGAAGTCCGACGGGTTCTTGATTATGCGCGGACGGAGCTGCCGGACGATTTGAGCGCATGATGCATCCGATTGCACATTTCCGTACGATCACGGAGCACCGACACCTCGTCTGCCGTTACTGCCTGCGGCTTGGACTGATCCGACAGGGGCTGACACATGACCTGAGCAAATATTCTCCTGAAGAGTTCTGGCGCGGGGCGCGGTACTATCAGGGCTATCGCAGTCCCAATGATGCCGAGCGGGCGGAAACGGGTCTGTCACTGGCCTGGCTTCATCACAAAGGCCGGAACAAGCACCATTTTGAGTACTGGATCGACTGGCAGCTGAACCCGGAAGGCGGGGTCTTTTATGCCGGAAACAGAATGCCGATGCGCTATGTGGCCGAGATGTTCTGTGACCGGATTGCCGCCAGCAAAGTGTATCTGAAAGAGAATTACACCGATGCCAGTCCCTATGATTACCTGATGAAAGGACTGCCGGATCTGATGATGCATCCGGATACCCTTACGGAGCTGGAGAAGATGCTTCTTGTTTTAAAAAACGAGGGGGAGAACGCGGCCTTCCGATATGTACGCCGGAGACTGAAGGAGAGCAGGGAAGAGAACATCTTCTGAGTCCCAGCAGAGCGCAGAGCAAGAAACAGTCAGGATGGTAAAACGAACAGAAAGACGCCGAAAGGAGACATGAGATGAAAAAACTGGTAGTATTGACCGCTTTGATTGTTGCCGTCACAGCCGTTGCAATCGGTGCCGCGTCCTTTCAGGGGCTGTGGATGACAGCCGATGCGACCAAAGTGAGCGACTATGTTCCGAATGTTGTGGATCTTTATCTGCCGTCCAATCCGACAACGGGCTATTCCTGGACCTATGAGATTGAAGATCCCTCGATTGTCTCCCTGCGCGACGAGTATTTTTCACAGAGCATGGAATCAGACCTGGTCGGCGCCGGAGGGACCCACTGGTTCCATATCTCCGGCGAAAAGCCGGGAATCACCAGTGTGACCTTCCGATACCTCAGAGCATGGGAGACGGACGTCCCGCCGGCAGAGCAGACGACTTACCGGCTCAGCGTGAACGATCAGCTTGATGTCCTGATCTGGGGGGTAGAGGTCTCGTGATCACGGCTGCTTTGCAGCCGCGGCTTCGGTGCCGCCATGTGACTCAGCGGTGAAATAAAAAAACGCCCTGCCGAAAGGCAGGGCGTTTTGCGTAAACAGAATCAGTCGGTCACGTAGGGAAGAAGAGCGACCTGACGGGCGCGCTTGATGGCTTCGGTGAGCTGACGCTGATGCATGGCGCAGGTACCCGTGGTACGACGGGGAAGAATCTTGCTGCGCTCGGAAAGGAAGCGGCGAAGCTTCGCAGTGTCCTTGTAGTCAATGAAAGTGGCCTTGTCCACGCAGAACTGGCAAACTTTTCTGCGGCGACGGGTCTTCGGATTGTTCTTATCAAAAGGCACGGTAGTGGAACCTCCTTCTTAAAAAATCAGATGAGTTCAAATCAGAACGGCAGCTCGCCGTCGTCCTCCAGCTCTTCATAGGGGCTGGGAGAGACCTGCGGCGCGGGAGCGCTCTGAGGAGCGGTGTTATAACCGCCGTAATTTCCGGACTGGCTGCCGTAGCTGCTCTGGGAGTAGCTTCCGGCATCGCTGTCACGCTTACTCTCGCCGAAATAGACATTGTCAGCCTGAATATCCCATGCGGTGCGGTTATTGCCTTCACGATCCTGGAAGCGGCGGGACTGCATCCTGCCGGAAACGATGATCATGCTGCCTTTATGGAAATACTTGCTGACAAACTCGCCGGTCTGACGCCAGGCAGAGACATCGAAAAAGTCAGTCTGGCGTTCACCGCCGTCACGTCCGCCAAAATCGCGGTCAACAGCTACACTGAAGGATGCCACGTTCACACCGCTCTGGGTGGTGCGCAGCTCCGGCTCTCGGGTCAAACGGCCCATGATGACGATGTGGTTAAGCATAGGAATGGATCCTCCTTATTCTGCACGCAGGGTGATCAGACGGCGAAGAATCCCATCGGTGATGCCGAGAATACGATCGAGCTCGGCGGGGAAGTCGGGACCGCTTGTGAACTTCATCAGCACATAGTAGCCCTCGGAAATGTAGTTGATCTCATAAGCGAGCTTCCGCTTGCCCATTTCCTCCAACTCATCCAGAGTACCATTTGCTTCCACAAGTGCCTTGAACTTTTCAACAACCGCTGCGGTCTCCTCCTCGGAGAAGTTCGGGTTGATGACGTACATTACTTCGTACTTGTCGGTTGCTTTTGCCATGGTTGCACCTCCTTATGGTCTATTGGCCCCCGTCCAAGACGGGAGCAAGGATTATGCCTGACTGCGCAGGCCTTACTATTATATCCATCTTCCCGAAAAAGTCAAGGAAAAATTCCCGTAATCGGGGGCAAAAGCCCGAAAATTCACAATAAATTGCCTTGCAGGGCGTATTGTTTCGTGATATCATAATCTTGGCATAACAGGAGGCGAAAACATGCGCATCATGGCAGTTGATTTGGGAGATGCCAGGACCGGCCTTGCGGTTTCGGATCTGCTGGGGATGCTCTGCGGAGAGGCCTGGACCGTAAAGGAATGGAATATGGAACGGATGGCGGATCTGATCTGCGAAGAAGCAGAGAAACGCGGTGTTGAACGGATTGTCCTAGGCCTGCCGAAAAACATGGATGGGACCGAGGGCCCGAGGGCGGAAAAAAGCCGCGCCTTTCAGAAGCTTCTGAGCGCCCGGACCGATCTGCCGATTGTTCTGTGGGATGAACGGCGGAGCAGTGTCGAAGCGCATCAGATTCTCCACATGAACGGAAAGAGGGAGAAGAATCACCGCGCGACCGTAGACGCGGTTGCGGCAAGCCTGATCCTGGAGGGATATCTCGGCTCCAATCCGGGATGAGCGATGAGGGAACTCCGGCATAAGCCTTTGAAGAAGGCTTTGGATCGGCAGGCCGCATATTATCATTGAGTCATAAAGAATTGTATGGGTATCGGCTTTAGTCAGCCGACCACAAGAAATAGTATTGTGTCCTGAAAACTGGACAGGAACAGTTGTAGAATAGAAGCATCAAAGAGAACGGA
>CADAPN010000157.1 GCA_902789835.1 Oscillospiraceae bacterium | reverse complement strand
CGTTTCCATCGAAGTCCGTTACCTGGTTCCCGGCCGGGACGATATTGTGGAGCATGTCCCCTACGGCGCGCCGGTGATTCTCCATGATCCGGTGGAGCTTGAGGGCTATACCTTCCTCGGATGGGAGGATGCCGAGGGAACCCTGGAGGAGCGCGATACCTTCCCGGTTTTTGAAGACACCGTCCTGATTGCCCGCTATACCCTGCCCCTGGAGACATCAGAGCATCTCACCTATCTCAGCGCCGACCGAAACGGCGTGGTGGATATCGATGCGAAGGTGACGATCCGGGATTTTGTGAAGATCCTCTACCGGCTTCTGAACATCGATCTCGTGGGCAGCGGCACCTTCCTCGACGTCGGGGAAAAGGACAGCTGCTACAAGGCCGCCGCCACCCTGAAGGACATCGGGATTCTGGACGGGAACGAACTCTACCCGGACGAGGTGCTCCGCTTCCAGGAGATGCTGGAGCTTCTCGAGCGCTTTTATCCCGCGGTGGAGCACGCGGCCTATGATTTTCCCGGTCTTGACCCGGCGGATGAAGCCTACGGCGTCTACTGCACCGCCGCCGCTTACGGCTGGATTGACCCCGGGGAGACGACCGAACCCTTCGCGCCGGTCACAAGAGGCCTGCTGGCCCACGTGGTCAACCGCGTTCTCGGCCGCGCCGCGAGTCATCCGGCGGAATCCTCGGTCGGCATGATCCTGGACGTCGGGCCGCAGCATCCGTACTACGCGGACATTGCCGAGGCCGTCATCCCCCACAGCTATGTGTACCAGGACAATCTGGAAACCTGGACCGGAAGCATCCCCCTGCCCGTTCACGAGCCAGGCCAGTTCTTCGCCGGTGTCCGGCTCCACTGCATTCTGGACGACGGGACGCCTCTGCGCAGTACCACCTACGGCAGGCAGACCTACAATGTAAACGGCGAACTCTCCACCGGAGACGCCGAGCTCGACCGCAGGCTGTGGGACATTCTGGAGGAGAATGTCGATCCCTCCGCCATGACCCAGGAAGAAATGCTCTATGCGCTCTATGACTGGATCTGCCGGAACTTCTCTCCCTTCGAGGACACCCTGTATCCCGTCGGGGCTCAGGGCTGGGCCGTGAAGGAAGCCACCCGCATCCTCGACAAGGGCGAGGCCAGCTGCTACGGCTACGCCGCGCTGTTCTACGAGCTGGCCTACATGATCGGCTACGACCCGGTGCTGATCAGCGGAAGCATCTACGGCACACAGACATACTTTGAAGCCGAAGACGGCACCCGCATCGAAGCCCACGCCGGTTATAAGCCCTACGCCTGGGTGGAGATCAAGTTTGACGGCATCTCCTTCATCTTCGATCCCGCCGGCGAATCCCAGTTTGAAACCTACCGCATGTATTATAAACGCAACGAGCCCATCCGCTGGCAGCGCGGGTATCGAAGCGATGTATTCTGAACCCAGGAAGTGAACACAAAATGAAAAGAAACCTGTTACTTGCCGCCCTTTGTCTGATCTGTGCTCTGCTGCTTATCGGCTGCGGAAGCACCGCCCCCGATCCCACGCCCGCCCCGGCGGAAACCGCGGCTCCGGCGGAAACCGCCGCCCCGGCCGAGACGGAAGCGCCCAGCGAGACCCCGGCGCCCAGTGCCGAGCCCGAGGCGGAACCGAGTGCCGAACCGGTTGCCACGCTTCCGGACGCGGGTCTGGTCCGCGACACCGAGGATTCGTCTGAATCCGATCAGCTTTTTGAGCTGGCGAAGAGCTTTGTGGACAAGCCGCTGTCCGAGCTTCAGGCGGAGCTCGGCGAGCCGCTTTCCTCCACCTATGTCTCCAGCTGCCTGATTCCCGGCGGCGAAGACGGAGAGCTCCATTATGACGGTTTCACGGTCTACACCGTGAAGAGCGCCGACTCGGAGACCGTGCAGGATGTCCTCGCGGATTGATTCGTCTCACCGTGAGCGGCAGAGCCGCGCGCTGAGAAACCGGAACCTGCCCCGGAAGAAGATCCCGGTCCGTCCCCCGCTCCGTTACGGCGCGGAGGGCGCGGACGGGCGCTCCCCGGCGGCCTCCGCGCCGAAGCAGAGGTTTCCCTGGCTGCTCTGTCTGCTGATTCTCGTTCAGGCGGCGCTTCTCGGGGCCTTCGTCTTCTTGGCCCGCATGCCCAAGCCCGAACTGCCGGCCGATCCTGACCGGCGCTCGATGGAAGTGCGCTGGCAGGTCACCGGTCAGGAGGACCGCGTCGAAACCGTCTACTACGGCGAGCCGGTCACCCTGCCGGAGTCCGTGGATGCCGAGGGCTATACCTTTCTCGGCTGGCTGGACGCCGACGGCAGGCTGGAGGAGCACCGTTCGATTCCCGTATACCGGGATATGGTCTTCACCGCGAAGCTTCTCCCCGCCTTTGAGACGGAAAAGCACATCCCCTACCTGAAAACCGATGCCGAAGCCGTCCTGGATGTGGACGGTCCCATCACCATGCGCGAGTTTGTGAACATCCTTTATCTGCTCCTGGACACGGAAGAGACCGGGAGCGGGAGCTTCGTGGATGTCCCGGAGGAGGACGCGTGCCATGACGCGGCTGCCTATCTGAAGGACATCGGCGTTCTCTCCGGGACGCGGCTGCATCCCGACGCGAACCTGAGCTGCGGCGAGCTGCTGGAAATCCTCTGCCGCTTTTTCCCGGCTTCCGAGGAGCAGGACTTCACCTTCCAGGATCTGGAACCTGACAGTCCTTACTATCCCTGTTTCTGCACCGCCGCCGCAAACGGCTGGATCCCCAGCGGCACGCTGGTTCGCACCGAGGCCACGGCGGACATCAGCCGCGGGCGCTTTGCCCGGATCATGAACCACGTCCTGCACCGCGATGCCGAACGCCATCTCAGCCAGGAAGACGTGGGGACGATTCTGGACGTGCCGCCCTCCGGGGACTACTACGACGACGTGGTGGAGGCCGTCATCCCACATGAATACCGCGTCGAGGGCGGAAAAGAGGTCTGGACCTCCAGCGAAGCCCTTCCGGTCCATGAGCCCGGCTTCTTCTTTGCCGGGGTCCGGCTCCATTACATCGACGAGAACGGCGTCCCCGCCGTGAACAGCAATGTCGGCGGTCTGGACTACAACCGCAACGGCGAGGTCACCAGCGGCGATGCCTGGCTGGACCGCGAGCTCTGGGCCATCCTGGAGGAAAACATCGACCCGCAGATCATGGACCGCGACTACCGCTACGGCAGCATGTATGCCTTCGGCGCGGAGGGCTGGGCGGTGAAGGAAGCCCGGCGCATGCTGGAATACGGCAGCGGCAACTGCTACTGCTTTGCGGCGCTGTTTTACGAGCTTGCCCGCTTTGTGGGCTATGACGCGAAGCTCTACAGCGGCCGCGCCTATGGCGAGCAGTACGAGTACCGCACCTATGACACCGACCTGGTCTACGCCCCCATGGGCTACACGCCCCACGGCTGGGTGGAGATTGAGTTTGACGACGTGCCCTATATCTTCGACACGGAGTACGAATACCGAAGCTACGGTCTGCGCGACATGTTCAAGGGCGACGACACCGTACGCGGCCAGTATGGCTACGTAAAAGCCGAAGCGGCCTGATCCGGTCCTTCTGACCGTGAGAAAAGGAGCGGTTCCCTCATCGGGGACCGCTCCTTTCGTCTGTCCGGAGATCGGATTATTCTGTTTTCGCGCCGTCCGCTTCCGCTTCTTCGTCGGCCGTGTCATCCTCCGGCTGTTCTTCCGGCAGGGGTTCCGTCCGGCGGAAGGTCTCGGTGTAGAGGCGAAGCTTGGCCGCAAGCTCGTCGGTCGCCGCGCCCGGCAGCATGCGCCACTGCCAGTTTCCGGAGTCGGAGCCCGGCCGATTCATCCGCGCGCTTCCGTCCAGCTCCAGCAGGTCCTGCATCTGCACCACAAAGAGGGCCGAGGCGGTGGCCATGCCGCTGCGGATCATGCCCCAGTTCCAGCCTTCGTCCGGCGTGATGTGCATGTAGCGCCGTGCGAATTCCAGGTCTTCCTCCCCGGTGGTTTCAAGCCAGCCCTGCACCGTGTCGTTGTCATGCGTACCGAGGTAGCAGACGCTGTTCTCGTTGCAGCGGTGCGGGAGATAGTCCGACTCGCCGTGGGCGTCGAAGGCAAACTCCATCACCCGCATGCCGGGCAGACCGGAGTCCTTCAGCAGCTGCCGCACCTCCGGCGTCAGGTAGCCCAAGTCCTCGGCAATGAAGCTCGTACTGTGGAACCAGCTGGTCAGGACGCCCACCAGGCTCATTCCCGGGCCCTGGCGCCACTTGCCGTTTTTGGCCGTCTTGTCGCCGTAGGGCACGGCCCAGTAGCTCTCCATCCCACGGAAGTGGTCGATGCGCAGCACGTCGAAGAGCTTTGTCGCGCCTTCAATTCTGCGGATCCACCAGCCGTAGCCGTCCGCCTTCATTTTATCCCAGTCGTACAGCGGGTTTCCCCAGAGCTGACCGTCGGCGGTGAAGGGATCGGGCGGGACACCGGCCACCTCTTTGGGCACGCCGTCGCTGTCCAGCTGGAAGAACTGGGGCTCTGCCCAGATATCCGCCGAATCCATCGCAACATAGATCGGGATATCCCCGATGAAGAGCACGCCCTTTTTCTGGGCATAGGCCTTCAGGGCCTTCCACTGGCGGAAGAACAGGAACTGGACAAAGCGGTAGAACTCCACCTCGTCCCGCAGCAGTTCTCCGTAGCGGCGGACCGCCTCCGGCCGGTGCTTCCGGATTTCCTCGTCCGGCCATGCGTTCCAGCTCTTCATCTCGAAATGGGCCTTGACTGCGGTGTAGAGGGCATAGTTTTCCAGCCATCCTGCGTTTTCCCGGCAGAAGGCCTCCACCTCCGCCCGCAGCGGTTCCCGGCCCCGCTCAAAGGCCTTGCGCAGCAGCGGATACCGACCCTCATAGAGCTTGCCGTAATCCGTCCTGGCCGCTTCCGTTCCCCAGTCGACCGCGTCCACCTCTTCCTGGGTCAGAAGCCCTTCCTCGACCAGCAGATCCAGGTCGATCAGATACGGGTTTCCGGCAAAGCTGGAAGTCGAGGAATACGGGCTGTCGCTGTAACCGGTGGGCCCGAGCGGCAGCAGCTGCCAGTACTTCTGTCCCGCAGCCGCGAGAAAATCAACAAAGAGGAAGGCTTCCCTTCCCATGGTTCCGACCCCGTAGGGGGACGGCAATGACGTCATCGGCATCAGAACGCCGCTTGAACGCTCCACTTAAATCAACTCTTTTCTCTTTGATTCATTCATCCCCCGCGCTGCGGGGGATGAATCGGTTTAACCCTTGACCGCACCGGCGGCGACGCCCTTGTGCGGCTTCGGGTCCCGATCTCCCCGCCGAAGGCGGGGAGACTTGTTGTTAACCTTTGACCGCGCCGGCCGCGACACCCTTGTGCGGCTTCGAGGTCCCGGTCTCCCCGCCGAAGGCGGGGAGACTGATTGTTAACCTTTGACCGCGCCGGCCGCGACACCCTTGATGATGTACTTCTGGCATGCCAGATAGAAGATAATCACCGGGATGATGCTCAGCAGGATCAGGGCCATGGTCGCGCCCAGGTCGACCGTGCCGTAGCTTCCCTTCAGGTACTGGATATGGATCGGGATCGTCCGGTACTTGTTGATGTCCAGCACCAGGTAGGGCAGAAGGTAGTCGTTCCAGACCCACATGATTTCCAGAATGCCCACCGAGATCATCGTCGGCTTCAGCATCGGGAACACCACGGAGAAGTAGGTCCTCACCGGGCCGCAGCCGTCAATGGAGGCCGCTTCCTCGATCTCCAGGGGGATCGACTTGACAAAGCCCACGAACATGAAGATCGCAAGCCCCGCGCCGAAGCCCAGATAGACGATGGGGATCGTCCAGGGCGTGTTCAGGTGCAGGCTGTCCGCGGTCTTGGAGAGCGTGAACATGACCATCTGGAAGGGCACCACCATGGAGAAGACGCAGAGGTAGTAGATCACCTTGCAAAGCAGCGAGTTCACCCGCGCGATGTACCAGGCCGCCATGGAGGTGAAGAGGATGATGAGCGCGGTGGACAGCACCGTGATGACGACGCTGTACTTGACGCTGTTCCAGAAGGGGTAGTTGCCGAAGGTCATGCCCTTGATGAAATTGGCGAAGCCCGCCCACATCTCACCGGTCGGGATGGCAAAGGTATCGGTCTTGACAAAGGTGTTGACCTTGAAGGAGTTGATTACCACCGTCAGCACCGGCAGCACATAGATGATGCAGATGACCGCGAGGACCACCGACAGAGTTGTTTTTCTGCGGCGTTCCGCCGCCAGGGATTCCTGTTTGCTCATTACTGCTGCACCTCCCTCTTCCGTGTATACGAGAGCTGGGCCAGACCGATCGCCGCCACCAGAATGAAGAACATCACGGCCTTCGCCTGGCCGACGCCCTTGGAGGCGGAGTTCTGGCCGTAGAAGGTGTTGTAGATGTTCAGGGCAAGCATCTCGGTCGTCTTGACCGTGGTTCCGTCCGGCTGGATGATAAACGGCTGCCCGGCGGTCAGGGCCAGGTTCTGGTCAAAAAGCTTGAAGCCGTTGGTGAGGCTCAGGAAGGTGCAGATCGTGATGGAGGGCATCACGTTTGGGATCGTGACGCGGAAAAGCGTCTGGGTCTTGGTGGCGCCGTCGATTTTCGCCGCCTCCAGCATGTCCTCCGGCACCGACTGCAGGCCGGCGATGTAAATGATCATCATATACCCGATCTGCTGCCAGCACATCAGAATGATAAGGCCCCAGAAACCGTATTTGGTCTCCAGCAAGATGGATGTGCCGTAGCGGGAGAGAATGCCGTCAAAGATCATGGACCAGATATAGCCCAGTACGATACCGCCGATCAGGTTCGGCATGAAGAAGACCGTGCGGTAGAGGTTGCTGCCCCGGATGCCCTGCGTCAGGGCATAGGCCGCCGCAAAGCCCAGGACATTGATGAATACGAGGCTTACAATCGCAAACAGCGCCGTGTACCAGAAGGAGTGCATGAAGCTTGCATCCTTCAGCGCCGAGACATAGTTGTCAAAGCCGACCCAAGTGGTCTTGGAGATCAGCTTGAATTTGCAGAAGGAAAGATAGATGCCCTGAATAAAGGGCCAGACGAATCCGATGCAGAAGGCCGCCGTCACCGGGCCGAGAAAGAGCCAGCCCCAGCGCCGCATCGGGTTCTTGAAGATGCCTTTCAATCGTTCCACTCCCTTATCATGAAAGCTTCTGAGCGGAATCCCCGCCCGCCGGGCGGGGATTCCTGTTCTGCGTATGCAAAACGGGGCGGACGAACAGGTCCGCCCCGCTTCAGGTTTTAGTTTGCCGTTGGAAAGAATCCGGGGATCAGCCGTTGGCAGCCGCGTACTGGGTGGCCCAGCCGTCGATGGCGGCGGTCTTTACGAGCTCCCAGTTGGCGTCGCTCTGGTCGGCGCAGTACTGGTTCAGCGCGGAGACGAGACCGGCACGGTACTCATCCACGTTGGGCTGATAGTTGGTGGCCCAATCCATCACGTAGCAGCCGTCAGCGGTATAGGCGGCAGCGTCGTTCAGGAAGCCGTTGGAAGACTCGACAGCGGATTTGTACGGCATGATGCCGAGCTGCTCCACCATGGCGGCGGAAGCCTCGGGATCGGTGACCAGCCACACCATGAAGTCCATGGTGGCCTGCTTGTCGGCGTCGGAAGCGGTGTCGTTGATGGCCCAGCAGTTCTCGGTGCCGCAGTTCAGACCGGCCTTCTCTTCACCTTCCACACCGCAGTAGTACGGGATCATGGTGGCGTTGGGGACATCGGCGGAGACAGCCGCATACTCCCAGGAGCCGTTCACAAAGAAGGCCGCCTTGCCGGACTTGAACTCGGCTTCGGCATCGTGGCCGCCGGTGGCGAGGTCCTTCGGATCGGTCAGGCTGTTGTTGATGCAGAGGTCAAACAGGTTCTTGTAGTTGTCCATGTAGTTGCCGGTGAGGGTTGCGGGGCACTCGGTCCAG
>CADAPN010000156.1 GCA_902789835.1 Oscillospiraceae bacterium | reverse complement strand
CGAGGAAGCGAAGGAGGCCTTCGGGCCGCTCAGGGCAGTTATCCAGCCCGGTATCGCCGAGGGAGATCATTTTGTTGGAACCGTGATAATCGCTGCCGGCGGTGACATAGAGACCGTATTTTTCAGCCAAAGCAAGATTTTCGTCCCGCAGCTGGGGGGTAAAGCCGGAATAGAAGGCCTCCATCCCCTGCAGGCCGAAGGCGAGCAGGTGCCGGAGCCGCGCCTCCAGCTCCTCCCCTACCACGAGCTCGTCGCCGTCACCGTAGGAAGGATGGGCAAGGACCGGAATGCCGCCGGCGTCCAGAATGCTCTGAATCGCCTCCTCAGGTTTCAGAAACAGCTCCCGCACGCGAAGCCCGTTGATATAGTCGTGAATCGCCTGGGTAATGCTGCGGGCATAGCCGTGCTGCACCATCAGCTTCGCAAGATGGGGCTTGCCCGGGTTATCCATGGCGAAAAGCAGCCGCACCTCTTCATCGGAGAAGGTGAAGCCCAGCTCCTTCTGCACATAGTCCAGGCGCATCCGGAACTTTGTCATGCGCAGGCTGTGCCCCTTTTCGACGACGGCCTGAATCGAAGCGGCGCTTTCGTCATAGCCGTAGCCGAGGATATGGTATCGCCCCAGTTCATCGCGGCAGGAAAACTCGACCCCCGGCAGAAAGAGCGGGTCCTCCGCCTTCCGCAGCGTGCGGAGAACCCGGGCTGCCTTGATATCATCATGGTCGGTAACGGAAAAGAGCCCGATCCCCGCCCCGCGGATTTTCGGAAGCAGCTCTTCCGGGCGGTCGGTGCCGTCCGAAACGGTCGTATGCATATGCAGGTCGAGCCTGACGGACCTGTAATCGATCTCTGTTTCTTTTATGTGAATGCCTCTCTCCCCCGGATTCATGAAAGCTCTGCCCGTACGGTCCGGTTCCTGCCGCCGGCCTTTGCCTGATAAAGCGCGCTGTCAATGCTGGAGAAAACCTGCCTGCGGTCCGCCTCACCCTGAACGGTGATGACACCGAGGCTGATGGTCACTTTCCCGACGCCGGAGAAGGAACGCTTCCCCACGCTCATGCGCAGATGCTCGGCCGCGGTCATGGCTTCCTCCTCATTGGTGTCCGGAAGCAGCAGGAAGAATTCCTGTGGTGGCCGTAGAGGTCGTTGACCTTTTTGAAATGGTCCACATCCACCATGATCAGGGAAACCTTCTGCCCCATTTTGGCCGTATCGTCCAGGGCGATGTTGATCCGCTCATCGATCTTCCGGCGGTTATACAGGCCGGTCAGGGAATCCCTCTCCGCCATGACGGAGAGCTTTTCATTCAGCTTCAGCAGATCGCTGTGGGCTTTCTGAAGCTCGCCCATGGTGATGAAAATCAGGTTGGTCAGCCGCCGCAGCATGGCCGCCTGGCCTCTCAGAAGCGTATCATCCGCCTGAACCAGCGGCAGCTCTCCGGACGGCGTGCGGCCTTCGCGGAGGGCGATGGAAAGAAGCGTGACATTGTGCTCGACCACCTCGCCGGTGCTTTTGCTGCGGTTCACCTCGCCCCAGGTGTGGAAGCCTGCCGTGCTGGCCAGCTGGGCAAAGGGCTTCATCTCGATGTCCACCAGGTTGTCCCAGAAGGCTTTGCGCACCACGCAGGAGTACAGCAGGATGGCCTGCGGCTTGAACTGCCGGATGGCCTCCAGCCGTTTGTTGATGACGCGCAGGATATTCTCGGGGTTTCCGTAGGAGAGCTGGATCTCCGTGCCTTCGGTCACGAAGCCGTGCAGGTTCAGGGAACCGTCCTCTTCGATGTGGAAGGCACTGCGCAGCCATTCCTCACCGTTATACTTGGCCAGCAGCGGGAAGGTGTAGCCCTCTTCGGCGTTATTCTGCGTCCTTCGGTCAATCTGCAGGAACTTTTCATAGATCTCCGAGGCCGGACGGCCCTCGAGCTCGATCAGCCGGTTTCCTTCCGCTTTCGTCACGCGGAAGGAGGGGCCAAGCGGTTCCCAGCCGATGCACTTGTCGACATCGATAAAGATATTCTCTCCCGCCAGCGCCGTCACAAGGACGGAATCATACAGCACGCCGGTGGTATCAAAGATGAAATGAACCGGCGCGTTCAGAACATGATCCCCGCTGTAGCCGCCCCAGATCTGGATGTCCTTCCGGCACTTGCTCAGCTCCCTGAAGAAGGGGCGCGTGTTCAGTTCCGTCCCGGGGAACAGCAGCTCGGCACCCCGGATTTTGGGGATCGCCTCCAGGTCGGCGCGGATTCTGCGTCCTACGTCCTCTTCGTCCCCCTTCACATGGTCATAGCGCAGGACCCTTACCTCGGTCTCCTCAAACAGCATGGCGGAAATCAGGATGCCTTTCTGCATCAGCCGGCCGTTCAGGATTTCGCCTGCGGACATCGTGCCGACGATCCGGGCGTCAGGGAAGCAGGCCTGCAGAGCACAGGCGATCTGACTGGTATAACGGTCCTCGGACAGGCCGCTGTAGATGTGGATCAGCAGGCTGTCATAGATGCCCTTCTCCCACTCCTGACGGATCTCTTCCGTCTGAGGGGCGGCTGCAGCGTCCTTCTTCATTTCCACCAGGATCTGTTTCATTTGTACCGTCCTTTCCCATTGCAGCGATGCGTACCGCTTTCCCAAGCCGCGGGCGCGGCCTTATGACACCTCATATGCCGTATATTCATGGTCGAATTCATATCCCAGCTTTTCCGCCAGATGAACCGAATTCATATTCTGCGCATCCCAGCTCGGATACAGGCCTTCGTCAAGACAGCGCAGGATCAGCGCCGCGCACGCGATTGTCGCAAGCCCTTTCCTGCGCTCATCCGCCGCGGTATCCACCTCAATCTCGATTCCTTCGTTATATCTGGAAAACGAGGAGGCCCCGGAAGCAATTCGGCCGGATTTCATAATCACCATGCCTCTCCCGAGCTCCAGATATTTTTCTTTGCTTTCAAAGGATGCAACAAAATCTCTCGTCAGAGGGTCCTGCAGGCACAGATCGTAGATTCTCCCGTCGATCTCTTTCAGCTCGTATCCGTCGGGCAGCTGCTTTACCATGTTTCTCAGGCGCGCTTTATCAAACTGCGTTTCCTTTTTGATGGCGTACCTGCTTACCTTCTTCGCCTTTGGGAAGCATGCCTCTATGCAGGCTTCCCATGCTTTGTTCTGCGGCGTCATGATCACAAAGCCCTCCGGTTTTGCCGTCACCAGCTCGCGATCGGGTTCGCCGGCGTAAAAGGCGAAGCACCCGACCGCGGCCATGGCGGATCTGGGAGACACCGGATCGGCAACAAGGATCTTCCCCATCACCTTCTGCAGGCACGAGAAGATCAGCGTCTCCTCCCAGCCTTCAAAAAGCGGCGCTGCCTTTGACGTATCCCTTAATTCACAGATCATTGTTCTATTCTTTCGATACCGGCTTCGTAACTCTGATATACTCCGTCATCCCTGAGCGCCTTCCGTCACGAATGAACGATTATCCGCTTACACCCGATATGCAGGAAGGTCTCAGGCGGCTTTCGGCATCTGGATCGCTTCCACCTGGTTGAAGTCATAAAAGACGCATTCGGATTTCACTTCGTTGACCTTGATGGACAAAAAGGCGCTGAGGTCAAAGTCAGGAGGCATTTCCTCTCCCTGCAGGGACGAGGCAATGACAGCCGACATCATGGCTTCCATCATTTTCTGCATGAATCCTCCCATGTCCGCGCTGTAGCCGAGGACCATGCCGGTCTGCTGGTCCAGCGCAACTTTCATGGGCAGCTCGCTCACGAAGGACGAATCCAGGTCTTCCACCGGAATACCGAAGGATTCCACCAGCGTGCCCAGGGACCCGGCTTTCATCATGAACTCCTTAAACTCGTCGCCGGTCAGAACACCCTCATAGATGTCCGCCTTGCGGCCGTGGATTTCATCGGTCCCGGTCTTCTCAAACTTCTCGGTGTAGCCTGCAATCATCTTCAGGCCGTCCACGGTGGGGATCGATTCGTTTGCCGAGGCATTTTCCTCCAGCTCCTGCTTCTCCCAGGTGGCGCCTTCATCATTGGAGGTGTAGATCACATATTTGCTGTCCTCTTTTACAGAGTACACAAGGCTGTGCTGGGTCTCCCCATCGCTTTCCGCGGTCATGTCCGTAAAGGAGCACTCCGGATCCAGGGTCACATCCGAGGCGGTTTTCATCTTCATCTGCATGACCTGGCTTTCGCCCAGGATGCTCATCTCCATGTCGATCGTCACATTGCTGTCCTCGCGGAAACTCTCCAGATTGTCAAAGGTGACCTCATCCGCCTGATCCGCCCAGGCAGTGCAGGACAGTGCGCCGACCATCAGGACGGCAAGAAGCATGGCAATGGCTTTTTTCACGGTTTTCATTGATACTCTCCTTTTCTGAATGATTTTCATTCCGGCTTCTGCCCTTTTCGGTTCAGAGCAGAACACGAAGCTATTATACTGTACTTTCCGGCTTGTTTCAACCACCAGTATGATAAACCTGTATCCTGTTCAAAAACAAAAAAAGCGAAGAAAGCAAAATGAATGTACAATGCCGTCCGGAAGGGGCGTCATCACGACGGAACATGTCGGAAGAATTGCTGATCAGGCGCTTCCAGTTGACGGAAGAAAGGGATAAGCATAAAAAACAAGCGGCAGCATATCTGGTTCTCGGCATCGTGTTTCTTGTTACAGGCGGATCAGGCAGCAATCATCCCGCTGTCTGCTCTGTCCGGTCGGTATGGTTCCTTTCCTTTTCGAAAAACGCCTTCTTTAACCGGCGGTATTCCTCATCGGTGCAGACCTCCCGACATTTGGGTTCAAAAGACTTTGTAACTTCATAGCATTCTCTTAGATTGTCGCAGGGATACGCAGTTCATCCGCTGTCTTCTCATAAGGATGCTTCACATACCGCGGGCAGGCTGCGCAGTCATTGCCGCAGGCCGCTATGATCTTCTCCATGCTTGTCAGCCTCCTGGCCTTATTATTCGGAGATATACTCGTATCCGCAGATCCCAAAGCAGACAGGAATCAGCCCTGCAGCCTCAGCACGGCAATCAGCTCTTCTCCGTCTGCCTCTCCGGTTTCAGAAAACCCGAATGAACGATACAGCTGCCGGGCTGCCTCATTCTCAGGTTCGTATGACAGCCAGCAGTATTCCGCCTTGCCGCAGGGAAAGGTTTTTATATAATCCAGAGCCAGCTGAACAGCCTCTTTCCCGAAGCCTCTTCCCTGGCAGGCCTTATCGATCATCAAACGCCAGAGATTATAGTTCCCTTTTGCGATTGCAGGCGCATCATCCCAATCATCATCGACATCGAAGCCTATCATCAGAAAGCCGACAGGTGTTTCATTCTCATAAATCCCGAACGGGAATGCGCAGCCGTTAACGGTCAGTTTCAGAATGTCCCATACATTCCTGCCGTTTACCTGTTCTAATCTGAGCATGCCGCACCTGACTTTCCTTCCAGCTTTTCAATATCCAATGTCAATATTCAAATCGATATTGACAACCCCGTCGACTGCTTCCCTGCCCGAAAGAACTGCCGTCTCGCCGGCCGCATTATTCAGGCGGTGAAACAGTATACACCAATTCCCCGTTATACGCCACAGAAAATGTGATGCGGGCCGTTTTTATCGGTCCGCTTTCTTTTTGGCTGATCCGGATACAGTCCATGCTGTCAGCAGGCGGTCTTAGAAGGCTTTTCTTCTCAAAGGCAGCCGGCTTTCGCACCCGTCGTTCTGCAAATCCGGGAAAAACTCCTGACAAGGCGAAAATCCCTCTTGACGGTCAGGGGAAGAATGAGTAAATTGATACCGGTTACAGCGATCAATTATCTGTAAAAGAGGGTTGACAAGATACAATGGAATCCAAAAAAATGAGAGACGGACAGGCAGATGAGTTCTTCTGTGATTTTCTTCTTTCGATCGGGCCGAATTGCAGACCTGCCATCAATCTGAGGAGCAATCATTTAAGAGACTTCTCATCTCCCCTGGATTGGGTGGGTGCTTATTCATTTGACACGGCTCTGCATCTGTTCCGGGAGAAATTCAATGATTTCTTTACGGAATTTGAAGTAGATCGCGAAAACCCGAAGGGTGCCACGGGAAAGCTCAGAGTCTGGGACACCAAAAACCATATCTTAACCATTCACCACATTCCCGAAAATGAATGGCTGAGTTCTTCCTATCCTCAGTTTATAGAAAAAATGAATACCCGTGCAGCACGTTTAGAGGCTCGGCTGCAAAGCGCATCCGGCATTATTCTCGTTTCAGCACGTACAGAGTCAAAAGATGATATGCGTACTTTTCTGAGGTCTTTTTCAGACATTTATCCTCATCTGAAAATCAGGCTGATCAACATGAGAAATGATGAGGAAATGCCATATGACGACTTCAGACAGGAAGTCGTCTTTGATGACGGCATCCTGTCTTACGTTGAATACATTCTGAATGATACCGAGCAGGGTGTTGAAAAGCCTGAAGGCAATACTTTTGTATGGTCCAAAATCCTGTCAAAATATTATACGCCCGGCCTGGATGCAATCAGAAACGAATGGCTGCAGTTCAGAAAAAGCAGTGAGCAGGTCATACTTTTCGGTGCCGGAAGCCGGTGTGTCTATATCTTGAACTGGCTCTCCAGAATAGGAATGACAGCAGACGGAATCGCCGTAAGCTCGATGACCGATAACCCCGAAGAAATAAACCGCATAAAAGTGAGGATGTACTCATCATATCCTAAAGATGCATCGATCATCATCAGTATTGAAGACAAAACAAGAGCCAAAAAAATCAAAAGCAAGCTCTGCAATCAGGGTTATACTCTGCAATCAGGGTTATAAAAACATCACGTTTGTTGACAGCAATTTGAAGCTGATCAGCGCCGATGAATAATCGTACGGAAACACTAAAAGGCTCCATTCATTTTGCATACTTCCTATAGCACCACACTGCGATCTCTGCAATCAAATCTTTCGGCAGCGGTTTGGTATAGGGCAGCCGGATCGTCCCCTTACTCACATCATAATTCGCCAGTTTCTCAGCAAAAACCGTGGTTGCTTCTCCGCCCGGATAGAGTCCCAGATGCTTTTTCGACGCCGCAAAGTGAATGAGGTTCTGCCCCTTCCAGTATGTCGGCATACTCCACGAGATCTTCTCCTGTGCGTCCGGAATGGCGCTGCGGATGATCCGGCGGACTTCATTCAGGTACGCTCTGACGGTTTCATCCTGTTGTTCAATGTACTGATCTACTGTTTCGATTCTGCCGCAGTAATGACCCTGTCCTTCGCGGCTGAAACTCCGACCGCATTTCGGGCATTTCCACATATTCTTACTCCTCCGCCTCGATCACCACCCGGATCGTGTCGCCATCATGTTTGTTCAGTTTGTTCCGGATCGCCTTCCGTACGCCGATAATACAGCAGACAGAACCGTCCGCATTCTTCACCCCCATATTGACGATGCTTCCGTCATATGGGATGCCGTCAAACAGTGCATGAACCTTCGCACGTCCCTTTCCGAATTCTTCCCGTATGTCCCATGGAAAGATCACATAAGCACCGCCGTTATCATCCAGCTCATGCAGAACCGCGTCATATTCATATCGTTTCCGGTCATTCATCGCAGCACCTTTTCAACCGGCCTCCCCTTTGCCAGCTCATCCGCCAGCCTGTCCGGCCGGCGGATCTTCTGCATTCTGGGGTCTTTGACGGTTTCCGCCTGCATTCCAGATACGCTTTGTTTCATGCCATGTTTCAATGCCGGTTAGGAATACATCCTCCGTTTTGGGCACTTGGGTGTTCGCCCATGCAGGAACATATCGACAAACTGGGATTTATGGTGCTATATGCATCCTACTCCGAGTCAGAATACAACAGCTGCTATAAACCAAAAAACAAATGCCCCGGTAACAATGCCTTTATTCCTGTGATTTAATCGATGCCCACTCCATTGCTTTTTTCATTCTTTCCTCAAACACCTCTGCCTGGACAAGAGCTATGCCTTCCTTATCATCACTGAGCACAATTAATCTTTGTCCGCCGGTAAGACCGAACCTTTCACGAGCGGCTTTTGGAATTACAAGTTGTCCGCGCTCGTTTATTGTCACTGATCCCCATATATTTCTCCCTTTTGGCGCAGGAGGAATATTCTCTTTACCATCTATTGTCTCTGTTTTTATCAGACTATCAATCGTAACACCATAGATATCTGCAAGACGCTTGCATTTTTCAATATCCGGAACGGTTGCGCCGCTCTCCCATTTTGCATAGGCCTGACGGGAGATGTCTATTTTTTCGGCAATTTCTTCCTGAGAAAAACCATGTATATTACGAAGCATAATAAGATTTTCTTTAAACATAATGTCCTCATTTCGATAGCAGCGAGTTTACCGCTTCAATATAAAAAGCACTATGAGCAGTATGAATCACATGGTCACTGTTTTCAGTCTCGATCAATCTACAATTGTCACCTATATAGGCTGCCGCTCTCTCAGCCTGTTCGCGGGATGCCGCGCACAGATATGTTCCGTTCTCGTGAATATTTTCCTTCGCATGAATATAAACACAGGGGACTTCTATTGCCGATAGTATTTCCTCATGTGTCAGATCGTGATTCCAACTTAGGTCATAGAATCGCTCACCGTAGGTAAAATCATATTCCTTGGCATATTTAAAGACATACCATATTGAAGACGGTAGGAAGCCGATCTGAACAGCCTCGTCTGGTTTTTTCTGATGCTGCTTCTGTGCATAGTCGGCAATTCCCGGCATTGCATCGGCCATGTATAGCTGTCCCCAGTAACAATGACGCAAATAGTAGCTTTCCCAACACTCCGTTTTCCCTGATTGATTCCAATCATGCAGCGGTTTGTAGGTATCAAGATAAGCAAAGCTATCTTCCCAGCCTTCTCCTTCAGTAGAGAATACCGGTGGATCTTCCAGCACTGCTCCAGCTATGTTTTGACCGCCGTATGCCGCAATATAGGAGGCAGTAAGAGCTCCGTTCGAATGCCCCGCCACAACTGTAGGCTCGCCAATAACATGATCAACAAACCAAATGAGGTCATCTCCATTTACATCAAGATAATACAGACTTTCATTATGTGTTGATTCTCCATGACCGTAAACATCGATCGCGTAGATATGCCAATTGTTACTAAGCTCCGGCAACACAAGAGCATAGTCTTCCCAAATGCTCATCTGTCCGTGAATTAACAGAAGCGCAGGTTTTTCATTGCTCATAGTTTATTACATTACCATTCGGAAGAGTAATCTGTTTCTCCACCGCGCCTGCCGTCTTCAGTGCTTTCTCATATTTGTCATACCAATGCGTGTTGTGATGCCAATAAAGTCCGAAAGCGACAATGGCAGCTACAATTATAACCAACAATACTATACCGACAATTTTCAAAACTTTTTTCATGAGAACCTCCGTGTTTGATTCTTGTGAAAATTGTAATGAAAAGTTGCCGGATAATCCACCAATCAAAGACGTCAAATATTATCCATTTTTGTTATGTTTAGTTGCGTAGTCAACATATCGACAACTGAAAATTGTCAGCCCAGAAGCGCCTGTATAGTTTGCCCGTAGTCAGAATCGATCAGAATAACGTGCTCCCCGGCATGCCGGAAGCCGTCAATGGTTCTCCTGTTGTCTGCCTTCAGGCTGTCTGCCGTACAATCCGCATCGACCAGTCTGCCTTCGATATCCGACTCATGTCCAACAATCTCACCGTAATGATCCCCGATGTATCGTTCGCTCATGGCGAGGCAGATAAAGCGGATTGACGGCAAATATCGCTCATCAAAATCCTGCCTCCAGCGAAATGGGATATAACAGCCCTCTATGATCAGGTTCTGACGGTTCTCAATCGTCGTCTTCACGATCTCCCGTATAATTGGCCACAGGTACTCTGTAAGAGCCTCATCATCCTCCGGCGTAAG
This sequence comes from Oscillospiraceae bacterium, assembly GCA_902789835.1. Next base: position 5,021 of record CADAPN010000156.1, on the reverse strand, counting down.
CTCCGTATTACCGCTGCGGATAAGGCCCATTTTCAGATGATCAATTGACAGATACGGATAATTGTATTTTTCGAGCATCCTCTGCGCCAGAAGTGTTTTACCGGTGTGGGAGGCTCCCGTAATCAGTATGATCATAGTCTTGCCTTCAGTTCTTTCCTGACCTTCGCCAAATCGCTGCAGGTGAGGAGCGGAATCAGGCTGTCGATTTCCTCGATACTCTTATCCCACCACTGAAACCTGAGCATCAGATCGATCAACTCATCATCAAATCGTTTCCGCAGCAGTTTTGCAGGATTGCCGACCACAATCGTGTAAGGATCAACATCACTGCCCACGACGCTGTTTGCTCCGATGATTGCTCCGTCACCGATATGGACTCCGGGAAGGATCACTGCATTCTGTCCGATCCACACATCATTGCCGATGACAGTATCACCCTTAAGCGGAAGATCGGCCTGCGCAGGCGGATTCATGTTCCAGCCTTCCAGCGTGTAAAACGGGAATGTAGATACAGCGTTCATCTGGTGATTTGCATCGTTCATTACGAATTCAACGCCTGACGCGATCTGGCAAAACTTCCCGATTAAGAGCTTATCCCGACTCCACGGATAAAAGTGTGTGACATGGCTTTCAAATTGGGAGTCTGCAATGTAGGTAAAATCTCCGACAGTGATATTCGGGTTTGTAATGGTTGGTTTCACATAGATCTCTTTGTCATATCCTGCGATCGGATGGATCACATTTGGATCCGGGTTTTTTCCGTTTTTCATCGTTGGTCACCTCTGCAAATCCCGATTTTTGTGTTTCAGATCAAAATGAAATCCCTGACTTATCCTCCAGCTCTTCGATATCCAGATCTGCCTGGATATCAGACTGGAGTATTTGAAGCCTTCTGTTTTCTGCTCTGTCTTTAGAGCAGATGCTTGCGCCTCCCATCCTTATACTGAAATCCTTATCCATTTCTGTTTTCATAACGAACCTGCCTGTTCCGGAAGTGCAATTATTGCATTTTGAATTGCACTTTGTTCCCTGTAATCCACATGTTATTTCATGACCAACAGGGATTCTCCTGTCATCTCCGCCGGCTTCTCCATACCCATCATCTCGATAAGCGTAGGGGCAATGTCAGCCAGGCAGCCGCCCTCTTTTAATGTATAAGAGGGATCATAGTTTACCAGAATGAAGGGGACCGGATTGGTGGTATGTGCCGTCCAGGGTTCTCCCGTCTCTTCGTCCACCATCGTCTCGGCGTTGCCGTGGTCCGCACAGATAAACATCTGCCCATCCACTTCTTCGATCGTCTCCACCACCCGTCCGATGCATTTGTCGATGCAGGAGACGGCCTCAATGGCGGCTTTCTCATTACCTGTGTGGCCTACCATATCCGAGTTGGCGAAATTTGCGATGATCACATCATACTCCCCGGAGCGGATCTTTTCGATCAGGGTATCACATACCTCTTCCGCGCTCATCTCCGGACACAGGTCATAAGTCGCCGCCTTCGGTGAGGGGACCAGAAACCAGTCCTCTCCTTTGCCGGCAGTATCCACACCGCCATTGAAAAAGTATGTCACGTGCGCGTATTTCTCCGTCTCGGCGATCCTGGCCTGCTTCATGTTGTTTGCGGCAAGCCACTCACCGAAGGTATTGGTGAGTGGTTCCTTTTGAAAGGCGACACTCTTGTTGGGTATTGACTCATCATATTCTGTAAAGCAGACATATGTCACATCTTTCCGCGCTCCTCTGTCAAAACCGTCAAACGCATCACTGCAGAAGGTTCTGGTAAGCTCTCTGGCGCGATCCGGACGGAAATTGAAGAAAATAACGGAATCTCCGTCATCAATCGTGGCCACCGGGGCTCCGTTCTGCATCACTACAGTGGGTAAAATAAACTCATCCGTCTCGCCCTTCTCATAGGACTGCGTCACGGCCTCCAAGGCTGAGTCTGCCTTCACGCCCTCACCGAGGGTCAGTGCCCGATATGCCTTTTCGATCCGATCCCAATTGTTATCCCTGTCCATGGCATAATAACGGCCTGCGATGCTTGCGATCCTGCCGCAGCCGATCCGGTCCATTTCATTCTGCAGAGCCTGAACATAATCTTTTCCGGATTCCGGGGATGTATCTCTCCCGTCCGTGAAGCAATGTACATAAACATTTTCAAGTCCGTTGCGTTTTGCCAGTTCCAAAAGGGCATAGAGGTGTGTGTTATGGCTGTGAACGCCGCCATCGGAGAGCAGGCCGTATATATGCAGGCTGGTTCCCTTTTCCTTCACATTGTTTACCGCTTTCAGAAGTGCCTCATTCTCAAAGAAAGCACCGCTCTCGATTTCCTTTGAGATCCTGACCAGATCCTGATCGACAACACGGCCGGCGCCTATATTCATGTGGCCCACTTCAGAACTTCCCATCTGTCCTTCCGGAAGACCTACTGCCAGGCCGCTGGCATTGCCCTCTACGAAAGGACACTCCTTCATCAGTCGGTCCAGCACCGGCGTGTCCGCCAGCGCGACAGCATTGTGTTCAGTCTGCTCATTCAGGCCAAAGCCGTCGAGAATAAGCAGCACGGTCGGCCTCTTATTGCTCGTTTTTTCCGTTTCCTGCGCGAATCCTGTCCCAGGCAGGATTGTGAGTGCAAACAGCATTACGAAAAGCGCCGCAGCCAACCGGGCCGGGAGTAAGTATTTTACATTGGCTCTGTCTTTCATCAGAAATCTCCTTTCTCATGCGTTTGTTGAAACTATTCTGGCAGAAGCGTCTGCCAAACTCAATTCTTCATCGTACATATGATCCAGAGTGATCCATTCCTCATAAAACGTACGCATATTGCGCAGGATTTTCGCCGAAAAGCCCTTCAATCCCGGCAGTTCTTTATCCAGCTTTTCACTAAAGGCATCAATGGCGCCTTTTCCTTAGAACCCCTTTCTCGAATTCTTTGATGATTTCCACGGCCTGATCGTAATTCATGATTTCATTCATGGAAATTCCCATCGTCTCAACCCTGTTGGTTCTTGAATCTGTATTTTCCTTTTCCAAGACCCGAGACCGGTTCGATGATTCCTTTCTCCGCCATTTCACGAAGCAGCGCGGTACTTCTGGTCGGTTTCAGGCCAAGAACATCCTGAACATCCGATCTGCCAAAGATCGTCTGAAAGCCGAACTCCTCCAGCAATCTGCAAACATGAGCAGCCGTTTTCGCTGTGAACGCCGCTCCAATGTTCACTTTTATTCTTTCAATGTTCGCTTTTTGATCCTCAATGTTCACTTTTTTCGGTGCTTTGAACGTGCCGCTGATGTGCAACGTCCGGTTATGGAGCGGATGGTTCTCGTTCAGCAGCAGATTCCTCAGAAACAGCTCCAGATACTCCGTCGTCTCATGAATACCGTTTTTCAGGTCGTTGTAGTTGGCCCGGACGAGAGAATTGCGGAAATACCAGGCATTCTCAGCAAAAATGTCATTGGTCACATCAAAGCCGAGCGTCCTCAGATACTTGATGAAGAACACTGCCGTCGTCCGGGTGTTACCCTCTCCGAACACGTGGATTTGCCACAGCCTTGAAATGAAAACCGCAAGGTGATGGATGATCTCATCCATCGAGAGGTTCTTATAGGAAAACTTCTTCTCTTCCGAGAAGTCATATTCCAGAGTCGCCCGCAGCTCCGTGGCACTGCCATAGAGGACGGTCGCGCCATTCAGCACCCATTCTTTCTTCGTGATGTTGTAATCCCGAATGCGGCCTGCGTGAGGATAGATGCCGGTGAACAGCTTTCTGTGAATGGAAAGATATTCATTCGGTGTGAAGCTGAACGCTCTCTCGGACAAGAGCGCAGCGATTCTGGCCGCGACCTTGTCGGCCTCCTCCGTGCGGTCCTCCGCATCACGGGCCGGATTCTCTTCGTAATAGGTCTGCAGGAGCGCATTGGCCTCTTCAAAGGATATCTCGCCCTCGATATTGCGGACGGCGGTATGCACCAGATAATCCGATGTCTTCAGCCCGTCAACTGCCTGCAGGCCAATGGCCGTATGCCAAGCATAGCCCTTGCTGCCGCACAAGCCTCGATAATGCTTATATCATTACTTGCGACATTTGACAGCCTTGCGTTTTTCAAAGCAGCACCTCCAAGTAAGCCCGGAGCCTTTCTTCCACCCGCAACTTATGAGCATACTCTGACAGCAGCGGGATGTTCTTTTCTTTTCGAGAGACGTACCTTTTAAACGCATCGGTGATAACCTGAACGTCCGTGTGATTCCGTGGCCTCAAAACATCACAGAGTGATCGTTCCGCGCAGTATCCTCTGACGGTATTGCCGCCCGGTGTTTTAAGATTAGTAACACCGAGACTGTATAATGGCTCTTTTGAGCCGCTGCATAGAATCTCTTCCTGCTTCGGACCTGAAAGATTATAGGTTGCAGGAAAAACCATGTGAAATCTTCTGGGCGTCCTGTCCGTCAGGTCGCACAGGAATAATGCCGTTTCCAGTGAAAAGATACCCCGCTTAAACCGGCTCTGGACATTCACAAATTCATCTTCCCGCACTTCCGGCAGCGTATAAACCCCGCGTGATGCTTTTTCAAGACCGCCAGTATCTGACAAGTATTTCAACGTGCCGCGAGAAATTCCTGCTTCCACAACCATGGCAGTGGTAATAATGCCATTATTCTGTTCTGCAAGTTCCAAGAGCTTCTGAGAATCTGTCATACTACCACCACCTTTCTTGACTTTAACGCTTACTATTATAAATAAAGCAAGCAAGAAAGTCAAGAGTGAGCCAAGAAAAAGACGCCCCCGGAGGAGCGCCTGCGTGATAGTTTGGTGTTTACATCTGTACTTCGGTCTCAAGGCCGCATTTGAACTCAAGGGTAATCCCTTTATTAAAGCCTTTATGTATTTCTTGTCAGTAAAACTACAGTCTCGACGTGGCTCGAGTGAGTTTCACGACTGATTCTATGTGACACGAGGAAATGATATTACTGGCACATACCCCATACCTGTTCGCCCAATGCCCGATAGGAACATATC
>CADAPN010000155.1 GCA_902789835.1 Oscillospiraceae bacterium | reverse complement strand
CCCTCCGCGCTCATCTCACCGGCATAAGCGGTCACTTTGCCTTTCACCAGCTGAATGTCATGAACCGTGGATGAGAAGGAATACCCGACTGCATCGGCGACCATGACGGTGCCTTCTGTCGATGCATTCTCCAGGGTGAAGTTGCCGACCTCGGTGTTGGCGATGCAACCGAACAGACCGACCGCGATGCCGTCTTCACCGGTGATGGTGAGATTGCGGATGGTATGCCCCTGGCCGTCGAACGTGCCGGTGAAGGCTGCATCCGACGCCGGGATCTCCTGCTCTTCCGCGGTTTCGCCGGAGGGCTTAAAGGTGCCGATCGGGGTCCAGGCGATCCCCGCAAGGTCGATATCCGCATCGAGAACATAATCGGCGGTGAGATCGTCAGCCATTCCCGCAAGCTCTTCCACGGTGGTGATGGTGATCACCTTGCTCTCTTCTGCCCCGGCAACGATACTCAAACTGAGCATCATCGCCACAACGCAGACAACTGTCAGTATCTTTTTCATGGGTGCCTCCTATATTTTAAATAGTTAGTATAAACTAACAATGAATATTATATAGTTCCGCCTGCAGCCTGTCAAGATCAAAATTAAATAAATCTAACTATGATGTAAAAGAAAACGGGACAATGTTTACAGAAATGTCTGGAAGCACGCATCTTTGGACAGTATAATAACAGCAGAATGAAACAGAAATGAGGGATGAGCATGTATTACTCCTATGATATCTTCTATATCCTTACGATTATTCTGTTCTTTGTGAGCATGATCTGCTCGGGGGTTGTGAGGAGCCTTTTCAATCGGTATTCAAAGGACCGGACTTACAACGGCATGACCGGGGCCATGGCGGCGGAGCGTATCCTGCGGGCCAACGGCATCACGGACGTGACGATTGTCCAGACAGCCGGGACGCTGACAGACAACTATAACCCCAGCAACCATACCCTGAACCTCTCACAATCCGTGTACGGCGGGCAGAATATCTCGGCCGTGGCGGTTGCGGCACACGAATGCGGCCATGCGATTCAGCATGCCCAGGCCTATCCGCTGCTGATGCTGCGCAAGGCACTGGTGCCCGTCTGCAACATCGGGTCCATCGGCTCGTATATCGCGATCCTGCTTGGAATCTTTTTCTCACAGAGCGGGCTCATTATGCTTGGTGCGGTCCTGTTCTCGGGTATCGTGCTCTTCAACCTGGTGACGCTGCCGGTGGAGGTGGATGCCTCCCGGAGAGCGATGGCGGAAGTGGACCGGCTCGGCCTGCTCACCGACGAGGAGAGAATCGGCGGACGGAAGGTCCTGTTTGCAGCCGGGATGACCTACTTCATCTCGCTGATGACCTCGATACAAAAATCAGCCCCCGCCGAAGCGGGGGCTGAAAATTTATCTGCAGGGTTCAGCGCAGAGAATAAGTTATCTCTTGCGGATGATGTTGATGCTCTTCTTCGCAACGTTCTTGAGAAGCGGAGCAACCTTGTCTTCGCAGCGGATCATGTTCGAGGCCTCGGGAACATCGCGCTCCAGGTGAATGGCGTCGAACATGCAGCGGGTGGTGCACAGACCGCAGCCGATGCAGCGGTTCGGGTCGACGACGCTCACGCCGCAGCCCAGGCAGCGGCTGGCCTCTGCTTTGACCTGCTCTTCGGTGAAGGTGAGGCGATCGTGCTCGAAGGAGCGGGCCTTCTTCACATCATGCAGAATCGGCTGACGGGCGGGACGGTCGAAGCAGTCGATGCCGAAGACCAGCTCGTCCTTGTTGAGCTCATAGAACTCACGGAGGTTGCGGCCGACCGTCAGGCTCTGGCCGTCATTGACGAAGCGGTGCAGGGACTCGGCGCCCTCGCGACCTGCGGCAATCGCATCGATGGCAAACTTCGGTCCGGTGTAGACATCACCGCCGACGAAGATGTCGCTCTGCGCGGTCTGATAGGTGACGGCATCGGCAATGGCGTTGCCCTTCTTGCCGGTTACGAGCGCACCGACATCGAGCGTGCCCCAGTCGATGGCCTGGCCAACGGCGGCGATCACCGAGTCGACCTCGATGGTTTCAAACTTTCCGGTACCGACGGGCTTACGGCGTCCCTTCTCATCCGGCTCGCCGAGCTCCATGAGCTCGACCTTGAGGCCGCAGACCTTGCCGTCCGTGCCAAGAACTTCGACCGGCGCGTTGAGGAAGCAGAACTTCACGCCCTCTTCCTTTGCTTCTGCGACTTCTTCCTTGTCGGCGGGCATCTCATCCTCGCCGCGGCGGTAAACCACATAGGTCTCGGCACCGAGACGGACAGCCGTGCGGCAGACATCCATGGCCACATTGCCGCCGCCGATGACGGCACACTTCTTGCCGACTTCAGGCTTGTTGCCCAGGTTGACCTCACGCAGGAAGTCCACACCGCCGAATACACCCTGAAGCTCTTCGCCCGGGATGTTGAGCTTGGAGCTCTTCTGGGCACCGATGGCCACATAGAAGCCCTTGTAGCCCTGGGCGCGGAGCTCTTCGATGGTGACGTCCTTGCCGACCTCGGTGTTCATCTGGAAGTGAACGCCCATCTTCTCCAGAACGTCGATCTCGCCCTTCAGAGCGGCGCGGTCGAGACGGTAGCTGGGGATGCCCATGACGAGCATGCCGCCCGGCTGCGGGTTGCGGTCGAAAACAGTGACATTTTCATAACCCATGCGGGCGAGATAGTAGGCGCAGCTCAAGCCCGCGGGGCCGGCGCCGATGATGGCGACCTTCTGCTCATAGGGCTTGTCGATGGGACGGCGGTACAGACGCTCGGGGATATAGCGCTCTTCACTCTTGAGGTCCTGCTCGGCGATGAACTTCTTGATCTCGTCGATGGCGAGGGCCTTGTCCAGTGCACCGCGGGTGCAGGCGTCCTCACAGCGGCGGTTGCAGACATAGCCGCAGACGGAGGGGAAGGGGTTGTCCTGCTTGATGAGCTTGAGCGCGTCGAGATAGCGGCCTTCCTTGGCGAGCTTGATATAGCCCTGGATGGCGATATGGGCGGGACATGCGGTCTTGCAGGGCGCGGTGCCGGACTCGTGGCAGTTCTTGCGGTTGTCGACCACATAGTTCGGGTTCCACTTGTCTTTGCCCCATTTGAGACCGGGCAGCTCCTGCTTCGGATACTGAACCTCACCGTTCTTGGTGCAGAGCTTCTGGCCGAGCTTCACGGCGCCGGCCGGGCAGACCTCGACGCACTTTCCGCAGGCGACGCAGTTGTCTTTGTTGACATGGGCACGGAAGGAGGACGCGGACATATTCGGGGTGTTGAAGTACTGGCTGGTGCGAAGTGCGAAGCAGACGCCCAGATCGCAGTTGCACAGACCGAAGATCTTATCCTGACCGTCGATGTTGGTGACCTGGTGGACATAGCCGTTGTCTTCCGCTCTCTGGCAGATCTCCAGCGCCTCCTGCTTGGTGATGGGACGGCCCTTGCCGGTCTCAACCAGATAAGTGGCGAAATCGCCCAAACCGATGCAGCAGTCATCCTGAATCTCACCGGAGCCCTCGCCGTAAAGACGGCGGGCGTTGCGGCAGGAACAGTAGCCGACAGAGAGGCTTCCCTCATACTTATCCAGCCAGTGGGAAATGTGCTCGATTGAGATGGAGGTGTTGGTGGCGTTGATGGCCTTTTCCACCGGGATGACGTGCATGCCGATGCCGTTTCCGCCGGGAGGCATCAGGTGGGTCTTGCCCTCCAGCGGGAGGAAGGTCATTTTGTTGAAGCTCTCGGCGAGCTCGGGGTACTTTTCAACCTGATCCAGGACCATGTTCGTCATCTCGGCGATGCCGGGGACGAACAACTGGACATACCACTGCTTCTCGTGCTGGGGATTTTCCCAGTTATACTCCACGATGCCGTGCATGGCGGCGTCGGTGAGCAGCTCCACAATACGCTCTTCGGACTTGCCGGTGAGTTTCGCGATTTCAGCCGTGGTCTTCGGCTTGCGCAGGCCCATCTTCAGCATGACTTCCGCGATTTCGTCATTGGAACATGCGCGGTCGAGAATGATGTATTCCGGGTCTTCCTCCGTCAGCCTCTTAACGCCGAACTTGTACGGAAGGCGGTCGGTAATCATCTTACCGAGATCGAACAGGATTTCTCTTGCCATGGTTTTCCCCTCTCTGTGTTAATCATGGTATTTTAATATGTATTTTTGCACGCTCGTCATGAGTTTATCATAAGAACAGGAAAAAGTCACTATACAAAACAGGCGTTTCTGACATGTTTTTGTGCGGTTTGACGAGGTTAACCACCGGCAAGAACGAAAACAGGCAAAAGCACAAGACAGAATCCGATTGACATTCACGTCCCGGGCGATTAGAATCATAAGGCTTTTGCCCGGCAGCAGAAACCCGGTATCTGCCGGAGCGTATTTTACAAGGAGAAAGTCGAATCCCATGAATCAGAAAGAACTCGGTGAGATCCGCCGCCGCATCCGGCCGGAGCACAATGCCATCCATCACTTTTACGGATGCTATGTCAATACAAACAAAGAGATTGTCTCCTCATTTGATGAGTCTCTCGGTCTGCTGACCCAGGAAGAGACGGAGAAATACTTCAGCCTGCTGAAAAAGACCCTGTCCGGCGCCTTGGGGAAGAACCTGCTGGACATCTCGTTTGCCACGAAACAGGTTATGGACAGCGAGGAACACCGCCTGCTTACCGCCCTGCGCAAGAGCGAGCTGTCGGACGCGGCCCTGCGGGAAGAATTCTACCGCTGCATCATCGACCACATTGACATGGAGGATCAGAACTACCTGATCCTGATGGCCTATGACGTCTATGACGTGCCGCACTACGGCAAGGACGGGCAGGAGGATGACAGCGGCGACGTGTACAAATACATGCTCTGCTGTGTGTGTCCGGTGAAACCGGGGAAGCCGGAGCTGGGTTATGTGGCGGACGAGAAGCGCTTCCGCAGCTCCATCATCGGCCAGGTTGTGGCTGCGCCGGAACTGGGTTTCCTGTTCCCGGCCTTCGACGGACGTGCGACAAATATCTACAACGCCCTGTTCTATTCCAAAAACATCAATGCCAGCCACCAGGACTTCGTGGACGCGGTCTTCCGCACGCCGGTGCCCATGTCGGCCGGACGACAGAAGGAGAGCTTCAACGAGGCGCTGACCGGGGCACTCGACAAGGACTGCAGCTTTGATGTGATTCAGGCCATGCACGAGCAGCTTAATGAGCGCATCGCCGTGTACAAGGAGACCAAGGATCCCGAGCCCATGACTGTGTCTCTGGAAGAGATGGGGGAGATCCTCGAAAACAGCGGCGCAAGCCCCGAGGAGGCCGAGGCCTTCTGCGCCGGCTGCACCGAGACGATGGGGGAGGACGCGGTGCTGCGTCCGGGAAACCTCACCAACACCAGCCGGATGGAGATTGCCACACCCGAGGTGAAGATCAGCGTGAACCCGAAGTTCAGTTATCTGGTGGAAGCCCGGGTCATCGACGGGAAGAAATATATCCTCGTCTCCGCGGACGCCGGCGTTGAACTCAACGGCATCGCGGTGGACATCCGGGACTGAGAAATACCGGAACAAAGCAGCCCTGAAAAGCCGGCATAATCTTGACAAATTTCATCATCCGTCTATAATGAAAGCAATTTAATCCTGTTTGGAGGGAATCAATCATGGCGGGAACTTTCTGGGCACTTGTGCCTCCGATTGTGGCTATCGTCCTGGCTCTGATCACGAAGGAAACCTACAGTTCACTCTTTATCGGTATTGTTGTCGGCGCCCTCTTCCTGGGCGGGTTTCATCCGATTGCATCACTGGATACCATGATCAACGACGGCTTTATCGGCGCCATCGCGGACGGCTGGAACGCAGGTATTTTCATGTTCCTGGTTCTGCTTGGCATCATGGTGGCCCTGGTGAATGCAGCAGGAGGCTCTGCCGCGTTCGGCCGCTGGGCCGTGAAACATGTCCACAGCAAGGCAGGGGCGCTGCTTGCGACCTTCCTGCTCGGCGTGCTGATCTTCATTGACGACTACTTCAACTGCCCTCCCGGGCTAAACTGGCGTACATCATTGACGCGACTGCGGCGCCGATCTGCATGATCGCCCCGGTGTCCTCCTGGGCGGCGGCGATCTCGGCGACGGCGCAGGATCTGGACTCCGGTGTATCCGGCATTCAGCTGTTCATTCAGGCGATTCCCTATAATTTCTATTCGCTTCTGACGATCGTCTTCGTCGTTCTTCTGTCGGTGCTGGGCGTTGACTACGGTCCCATGGCCAGAGCGGAGCTTCGCGCCGCGAAGGGTGATCTCGGCTCCCTCGGCAATGAGGATGAGCAGTCGGTCAAAGGCGCCTCCATCTGGGATATGCTGATCCCGGTGATCGTGCTGATCATCTGCTGCATCGTCGGTATGATGTATGTCGGCGGCTACTGGTCCGGCGCCAGCCTGATCGACTCCTTCGCCGAGACGGATGCATCGGTCGGTCTGCCCTGGGGCAGCATCATCGCGGTGATGGTCACGTTCATCTACCTGCTCTGCCGCAAGGTCATCAGCTTCAAGGATGCCACGGACTGCATTACCAAAGGCTTTGTCGCCATGGTTCCCGCCATGCTGATCCTTACCTTCGCGCTGACTCTCAAGAACATCACGGGTCTTCTGGGCGCGGCCGATTACGTTGCAGGACTTGTGCAGGGCGCGGCCGAGGGACTGTTCTCGATGCTTCCCGCCGTGATTTTCCTGGTGGCGATGGGACTGGCGTTCTCCACCGGTACCAGCTGGGGTACGTTCGGCATCCTGATTCCGATTGTTCTGCCGGTATTCAAAGAATACCCGGACCTGCTGATGATCGGTATTTCCGCCTGCCTTGCCGGCGCTGTCTGCGGCGACCACTGCTCTCCCATCTCAGATACCACGATCATGGCGTCCGCCGGCGCAAATGTCAACCACATCGAGCATGTTTCGACCCAGCTCCCCTATGCTCTCACGGTTGCCGCCATCAGCTTCGTGTGCTACATCTTCGCCGGCATCCTGAGAAACTGGATGATCTGCCTGCTGATCGGCGCGGTGCTTGTGGCTGCGGTGCTCTTTGTCCTGCGCGGAATACAGAAAAAGAACGCAGCGGCTTAACCGAAAGACTGCACAAAGGTCTGTTCGGTCGGCCGGTACATCGGTCGCCGCCGGCATCAAAGAACAGGACTCCCCGGGAAACGGAAGATCGTTTCCAGTGTGGTAGAATCAAAGCACGGAAGGCTCCGGACCCGATCCGGAGAACAAACACGGAAAAGACAAAAGGAAGGAGCTTCAGCCATGGGTATTTCAACGTCACATCTGCGGGAAGAAACACACAGCATTCCGCTGCGGATTGCCAAAGGGCATTTCGCCACCAACAAATGCCATGTAAACTACTATGTTGACATGACCTATACCAAACACCGTCTGGCAGAGGCGCATGAAGCGGCAAAGGAACTGGTGCAGAAGCTGGACAAGACCTCTCCGATTGACAGCATTCTGTGTCTGGAGGGGACAGAGGTCCTTGGAACCTGCATCGCGGAGGAGCTGATCCAGGCCGGCATCCGCATCACGAACGAACATGGGACAATTTACGTCGTGACGCCGGAGCTGACCAGCTCAAACCAGATCATCTTCCGCAGCAACACCGCGCACCTGATCCGCAACCGACACGTCCTGATCCTTGCGGCAAGCGTCGCCACCGGCGCCATGGTGCTGGACGCGGTAAACGCGGTAAAGTACTACGGCGGTAAGCCGGAGAGCATCTGCGCCATCTTTTCCGCCGGGAAGAAGTGCGCCGGCCTGCCGATCACGACCATCTTCGGCTCGGACCTGCTGGGTGACTTTATGTGTGCGCCGGCCACGGACTGCCCGCTTTGCAAAGCCGGCGTGAAGCTGGACGCGCTGGTCAACAGCTACGGCATTTCCAGTCTGTGACAGCCGGGACCGGCGGTCCAGATCAATGGAACCCGGAGAAGCGCTTTGGGCTTTACAGACCTGTATAAAAAGAGGAAGAGAACGGAATGAGCGAACGGACAGCGATTGAAACCCTGGCAGAGACCTATCCGCAGCTTTATCTCAACCCGGACCGGGAAGAAAAAGACGCATACAGAAAGGTCGTGCTGCAGGGGGAGAGACCTGAGAGCAGAGACCTGTCCCACTTCCGTCTGGATCCGCAGGACCGGATGGAGACGGTGGAGACGCCCGCGGGACCGGTCGTGGTGGTTTCGCTCCGGAATCGGGCGGATTATGAGGTTTTTGTCCGCTGCATGATGGCGGCGAAGGAAGGCCCGAAGGCGCCG
>CADAPN010000154.1 GCA_902789835.1 Oscillospiraceae bacterium | reverse complement strand
TGCATTTGTGATACTCCATGGCGTTGAGCTTGTAGCCGCGGCCGTTGCAGAAGCCCGCTTCGATGGGCATGTCGCCGAAGACGACGCGCTTCATGTCCTTCATGAGCGCTACCTCTTCGAGGACCGGAACGGAAGCCTGATAACAGTTTCCTTCCGCGGGAATCGCGCAGGTGTCCAGGGCCTTGGCAAGCTCTGCGGTCTCACCGGCAAGGATTCTTCCGTAACGCTTAAACTCCGGATCGGTGACGCAGTAAAGCGGCAGGCCCGGATTCTTTTTCCGAAGCATTTCCAACATGGTATCCATTAGCGTATTCCTCCGTTGTCAATAAAGTTCTCAACCGCAAGCAGGCAGGCCGCACGGTCTTCCAGCTGCTGGTTAAATTTGCTCTTCTCAATGACGACGTCGTGACGGGCGTCCACGCCCTCCTGCAGCTCGCTGACCAGGCGGGAGAGATAGTAGGAATCCTCAAACAGGCTGCCGTAGAGCACGAAGGCTGCCGTAGAGCACGATCTTTCCCGGATCGACCAGATAAATCGCCGCTTTAATGGCGGTACCGAGCGCCTGGATGGCGCGGTCCACGATTTCGGACGCACCCTGGTCTCCGTTGCTTGCCGCCGCGAAAACGTCAAACACACTCAAACTCTCGGTGTCCCGGTCCCGGTACTTTCGCCAGAGCAGGGGCGTCTTCTCCTCCGAGAGCATCGCGATGGCGTCCTCCCGGATCGAGCCCGGCGATGCGATGGTCTCCAGGCATCCGCTCTTTCCGCAGTGACAGGGCTTCCCTCCCCGGCGAATCACCGGAATATGCCCGATCTCCGCGCACTGGGCGGTCACGCCGTGCCAGATCTTTCCGTCGATGGACAGCGCCGCGCCGATGCCGTAGCCGCAGCGGATAAACAGCTGCGAGCCCGTGGTCTCGTCCTGGGAGACGAACATCTGCGCCGCAAAAAGCGAGCGGACGTTGTTCTCCATTACGGTGTGAAAGCCCGTCAGCTCTTCAAACTTCTCGCAGAGCGGATAATCCGTCTCGGCAAGCGCGCCGAAGCTGTTGCGCACGATCCGGCCGTCTTCCGAGGTGATGCCTCTCACCGCAACGCCGAGCCCGATCACGCTCTCCCGCTGGATTCCGTTGTCTTCCATGAGCTGCAGCAGTCTCGCGGAGAGCCGCTCGGCGGTCGCTTCCGCCGGCGCTCTGGTCTCCAGCGGGACTTCTTCCGTGAAGATCACACGGCCGTCCAGCCAGACGCCCGAGAGGATTGCCTGGCGAAGGTTGATCAGGATGCCGAGGCCGCAGGCCACCTCCGCGTTGAGATCGATCAGGATCTCCCGCCGGCCGGCGTTGCTGCTGCTGAGCATCTCGCCTTCCATCAGCAGGCCGTCCGTGATCATCTCGCCGACGATCTTGGTGATGGCCGCCGGGGTCAGGTGCATGTTCTCCGCGAGCCGCTTGCGCGACATGGCGCCTTTCTCATGGAGAATCCGCAGCGCCGCGCTCCGGTTGCTGCGCTTCACGCTCATTAAATTGTCGCCTTGATACGACATAAGTACTCTCTTTCGTGAGCTCTTCCGCCCCTCCGGGGCGGAAGGGAAAAGATAATATGCCTTGATACGACGTACGCGCTCAAAAGATGAAATGCCTTGATACGACATATGCTCTTTCGAGCTGTTGCGTCGACAGATTGTCTCGCTCTTTCGTTTTGGGTCAGGATTCTCTCGCCGGTCTGCCGCTGTGATTGATACGCCCGCGCTGCAGAATCACCGCCGCGCCCGCCAGCACCACCAGGATGCCCAGCAGCTTCTTGACCGTCAGTTCCTCGTTCAGGAAGAACACGCCGATAAAGCAGCTCAGCACCGGCATCAGCAGCAGGTAGAGCTTGACCAGCCAGACTTCGAAGTGCTTGAGATTGCGATAGTAGAAGAAATAGATCCCCGTCTGGGCAAGACCGCCCAGCACCACCAGCCACCAGAAGCTGCTGCCCATGTTCTGCGGGATGCGGAACTCTCCGTGCAGCGCCGCGCTGCAGCCGAAGAGGATCAGCACCACGGCGTTGTTGTAATAGGAGATCATGTCCGCGTCTTCGTGGTACTTCTCCTGCGCCGCTTTGATGATGAAGGCGTTGGCACTGACGCAGGCCGCCGACAGCAGGAAGTAGAGGTCCGTCACATGAAGGGTCATTCCGCCGAAGTCCACCCCCAGCACCAGCAGCACACCGCCGAGCATGATGGCCGTGCCGAGCCAGTCGGAGATATAGAGCTTCTTGTGATACAGGATCACCGTGGCAAGATTCACCATCAGGACATCGGTCTTCAAGAGGGCCGTTCCGGTGCTCAGAGAACCGCCGGCATAGCCGAGGTTTGCAAACAGATCCAGCAGGAAGCCGAACACACCGATCAGGACCAGGATCCGGACCGCTTTCCCCTGATGAAAAAGCCGGCTGAAGTTCTTGTCCGCCAGAAGCTGCACCGTCAGGAACGCCAGTGCCGCCGTGCGCAGCAGAAATCCGGCCAATCTGGCCGAGCCTGTCGCGTCGACCACGATCTTGCTGACCGCGTAATAGATCGACCAGGATACCACCATCCCGATCACCATCAGGGTATATTTCAGGTCTTCCTTCATGGCTGTACTTCCTTTATCAGCTTTCCCGCCCTTTCGGGCGGGAAACAGTGCTTTCGACTATGCTTTTCTGCGAATCTCTCAGGCAAGCTTCTCGAACATCTCGCGCAGGGCTTTTTCGTCCATGTGCACGGGGTTGTTGTTCATCAGGCCGTGTACCGCGCAGTCATGGGCCAGCTTGTCGAGATCGACTTCGCCCAGGTCGCGCAGTGTGCTGCGCAGGCCGGCGAGTTTCTTGAGGGCCGCGATGCGCTGGGCCAGCTCTTCGGTGCCGGAAAGGCCGACTCTGCGGCAGAGGAGCTCCAGACGCTCGTCCGCGTTGATGCGCACGAAGCTGTCCAGGGTGAAGGCGCAGGCTTCGCCGTGGGGCAGATGATAGTCCTCAGACAGAGGATAGCTGCACGCGTGGCAGCCGGCGGTCTTCGGCAGTGCGAAGCTCAGGCCGCCGAGCAGAGAAGCGTAGGCCATGTTGGCACGGGCTTCCATGTTGCTGCCGTCGGTGTAGGCCGTCTCGAGGTTCTCAAGGATCGTGCGGACAGCTTCCACCGCCATCAGGTCGGAAATGGGCTGATGGTTCTTGCTCCAATAGCCTTCCAGTGCGTGGGCCATGGCGTCCAGGCCGGTGTTCATGGTGGTGCGGGGCGGAACGGTGGAGCTCAGGACGGGGTCGACAATGGCCACCTTGGGCATGAAGACCGGGTTGTTGATGGTCTTCTTCTCGGTCTCATGGCTGATGACGGAGACCTGGGTCACTTCGCTGCCGGTTCCGGCCGTGGTCGGAACCGCGATGATGGTCAGACGCTCTGCCGGGAAGGGCTTCTCCCCGTGATAGTATTCAATGGCTTCGCCGTCGCCCAGGGCGATGGCCGCGGCAAACTTTGCCGTGTCGATGGCGCTGCCGCCGCCGATGCCGATGACGGCGTCGGCCTTGGTCTCGCGGGCCAAGCGGGTGGTCTCAATCACACCGGAGAGCTGGGGGTTCTGCTCCACGCCGCCGAACACGGCCACGATGCGGCTGTCCTTCTCCTGCATCTCCTTCGCCGTCGGGGCAAAGTGCTTTCCGCAGGCGATCACGCAGCGCTTCACACCGAGCTCTTCAAGGACTTCACCCAGCTTTGCAAACTTTCCCTCGCCGAAGTAGATTTTAACCGGCTGGGAATAGACAAACTCATGCGCCATAGATGTTCGCCTCAATCTCGTCGACCTTGGCCGCGAACTTGTGCATGTTGGCAGCGCGCCAGTCTTCCAGATCCTGGCACCAGTCGGTGGCGAGGAAGGTCTTGACCATCTCGACGGCCATTTCCGGTCCGACGATCCATCCGCCCATGCACAGGACATTGGCGTTGTTGATGGCGCGGGACATCTTGGCGGAGTAAACGCCTTCGCAGGCGACGGCGTAAACGCCCTTGTACTTGTTTGCAACAACGGACATGCCTGCGCCGGTGCCGCAGATCAGGACGGCCTTGTCATAGGTGCCGTTCTGAACCAGAGGGGCAACCTCGCTCGCAACCTGATAATAGGGGTGAACCTGCTCGAGATCGGTGGTGCCGAGGTCGTCGAACTCAACGCCTGCTTCGGTCAGATAGGCCTTGATGGCTTCTTTGGCGGAAAAACCGGACTTGTCGCTGCCGATTGCAATTTTCATGATGTGAAACTCCTCTTACATTAATTTTAAGTTAATAAGAATCCCGCCCGCAGGGGCGGGATTCGGATGATTGAGATTACTTCAGGGTAACTGCCTTCTTGGCGCTGGCGACGATGTTCTCGACCGTGAGGCCGGTGACTTCGCGCAGATACGGAAGCTTGCCGACTTCACCGAAGTGATCCTGAACGCCGACGGCGACAACGGGGATCTTCTCCATGGCGAGGGCTTCGAGGACTGCGGACTGCAGGCCGCCGATGACGTTGTGGTTCTCCACGGTCAGGACCGCGCCGGTCTTGCGGGCGGAAGCCACAACGGCGCCCTTGTCGATGGGCTTGATGGTGTGGATGTTGATGATCTCGGCGTCAATGCCTTCCTCGGCGAGCTTCTTGGAAGCTTCGATGACATCGGCGGTCAGCATGCCGGTGACAAAGATCGTGAGGTCCTTGCCCTCTTTGATGGTATCGGCCTTGAAGAGGTCGAACTTGTAGCCTTCCTCGAAGACCTTCGGCAGCTCCTTGCGGAACAGGCGGACATAGACCGGTCCGTCGTACTCGTTCAGGACGGGCATGGCGGCGCGGAGCTGGACCTCGTCAACCGGCTCGAAGATGACGACGCCGGGGATGGAACGGACAACACCGATGTCTTCCATGCTCATGTGGGTACCGCCGTTGAGCTCGGCCGCAATGCCGGGGTCGGTGCCGACGATCTTCACGTTGCGCTTGGCATAGGAGATGGAGATCGCGATCTGGTCGCAGATACGACGGGTGGCAAACGGAGTGAAGCTCTCAATCCAGGGCTTGAAGCCATAGCTGGAGAGGCCGGCCGCGATGGAGGCCATGTCCTGCTCGGCGACGCCGCAGTCAAAGCTCTGCTCGGGGAACTTGGCGCGCAGGCCAAGCGTTCCGCTGGCTTTTCCGAGGTCCGCGTCATAAACAGCTCTCATTTCCATGGATTAGTCCTCCCCTCTGATTTCACGGATGGCCGCCTCGGCCTGCTCCTCGCTGACCGGGCAGTTGTGGTTGCCGGAACCCAGGTCTTCGATCCACTTGACACCGCAGCCCTTCAGGGTGTTGAGGATGATCATGGTGGGCTTTCCGCTGTCGCGGCCGAGCTTGGCATGCTCAACAGCCTGCTCAACCTGCTCGACGTCGTTGCCGTCTTCCACATCGATGACGTTCCAGCCGAACGCGGCCCATTTCTCAGCCAGCGGGGCGATGTCGTTGACCTCGGCGACAGTGCCGTCGATCTGCTGCTTGTTGTAATCGGTAAAGGCGATCAGGTTGTCCAGCTTCTTCGCCGCGGCGAACATGGCCGCTTCCCAGATCTGGCCTTCCTGGCTCTCGCCGTCGCCGATCATGGTGTAGATC
>CADAPN010000153.1 GCA_902789835.1 Oscillospiraceae bacterium | reverse complement strand
GCACCGTCACAATCCCGGGCTTGTTCTTTGGCATATAGAATTCTTTGTATTCCTTTTTGAAGTCAAAAGCCATTTGTTTCTCCCTCAATTCTCTTTGCTTCTCACAAGCAGGTGCTTTGTCCTGTCCTTATTATATTCCCTCACACGATGTGAGGCTCAAGGATTTCTCTCAAATTCTAGAGAAGCCGTCCACAGAAAGCTGCTGTTTCCTTTTCCAGCAGCCTGTAAACATTTGCCACAAGAAATCCATCTGCTATCGCATGATTCAGGCGAACACTCACCGGCATCATCAGTCTTCCGTTTTCTTCCCGGTATTTACCCCAGTTGATGATCGGAGCAAAATGCAGATACCCGTCCGGCAGCTCAATATTCAGCGAATCATAGGACAGCCAGGAGATATAGGATGCATCGAACCAGTTTGGATGATTCATCATGTCCAACCCGTATTCCCTTGATTTCTTGGCATTCTCCACATCATCTGCTGCGTTCCGGTAAAACTCTTCATAATCTTCAGCGTAGACGGTATAGACCGGCGTACAGGTTTCCGTATCTTCGTGAAAGACATACTGAATCGGATTGATGCTGTCATAACAGATCAGCTCTTCCGACTGCCAAAGATACCCCATCTTGTAATCATCCCTTGAGTTCAGCACCTTTGAGAGCACGTATAGAAAGTTGATATAGAATCTGGTGCCTGTCCGCCTGGAATGCTCCACCAGATCCGTGACATCGATTCTCGCAGTCATAGAAGTCGAGCATTTACAGTCTTCCGTAAAATGGCGGAATACTCCGCTTCTGTAATACTGTTCCTTGTCTATTACCCTGTAATTCATATGATCTTACCTCTCTCAACTCCGAGATTCTGTCGGGCCTCCTCGTTGTTTCCGAGGATCATACCGGCTTTTTCGCACGTTCGTACCTCTGCACAGGTGCCGCAAGTGGACACTTTCCTTTCCATAGCGCACTGGCGGATCGGACAGAGTGATTCACAATACGGCGTCTTTACCCCGTCAATCCGGCATCCGGTGCAATTGATCATTTCCGGGGTAATTTCCACACCGTTCAGTTCCGACCAAAGCTTTGCAACCTTTTCCCGCAGCGCGTCGTCGTTATGCATTGTTGCGATTCGGGCTTCGCAGGTTTCGCAATTCAGGCCACAATAGGCAATATAGGTTTTCATTTTTATACTCCTCCATTCACAATCGCCGCGTACTGCTCTTCCTGTCTTTTTTAGAATCCGCTTATCGCAAGCGCAAATCCGACTGGAGCGAATACTGCGCCGAGGATTCGTATCAATACCGCATATTTATTTGAGGGGCGTTCGCCGCCCTCTGTTTTCCACTTTTCAGAGTGTCCTTAGCTTCTCTTTGTGGGGAAACGCTTTATCGAATTCCTCCACCTCCGCGTCGTCTACATAGTAGCCCCGCGGTGTCTGATATACACCGGTTATTCCGTTCAAATACCCGGGGATCAGTTCCCTGCAGAGGAAGAACGAGTCGTCCGCGCCCTCCGGCAGATCATGGTAGCGGATCCCGAAGTTCCTGGCATATTCAAAGCCGCTCTTTCCGTAGAAGCCGATGTTGCCTTCAAACAGCACCGCGCCAAAGCCCATGGCCGCTGCCTGTTCCAGCGAGTAGTCCAACAGCTTTTTGCCGTAACCCATGCGCTTGAGCTCCGGGGTAATCCCGATTGGTCCCATGGTCAAGACAGGAATCATCCGGCCATCGTCAGCATCGATTCTCGTGCGCATGAACATATTCTGTCCGATCAGCTCACCGTCTTTTTCCATGACGAAATCCAGCTCTTTTACAAACGCTGGATCGTCCCGGAGTACATGGATCACAAAGTGCTCACTGCATCCCGGACGGTATACATTCCAGAATGCCTCGCGCACAAGGTTTTCGACTTTTCTGTATTCTTCTTTCTTTTCCAAACGGATGGTATCGTCATTTGTATTCATTGTTTATCCTCCTGAATATTGTTGACTTCAATTGCCTTTCGGCGGGAGGCTTGTTCGATTGTCAGCAAACCTCCCGGTTATGCCGCAGTCTCCATTGTGCTATACTTTTTCAAAAAGCACGCTCCTAAAATATATTTAATCAAGTCTTTCGACTCAATTATCCGATATGCCCTTTCGGCTCACCGGTCCAGTTCCAGACGCATGAGGATAAGTTCCTGCCAGCCGCTGAAGCGGGAGCGGAAGCCCTTCGGATTCCTGCCGTACTCCACAAAGCCTGCGCTCTTGTACAGCGCGAGGGCCGCCCGGTTCTCTGCGACCGCCTCCAGCTCCAGCTGGACATAGCCTGCTCTCCGGGCGCATTCGATGCATGCCTCCGTCAGCGCCCCTCCGATGCCGAGCCCCCAGTACGTCTGATCAATACCGATGCCGAATGTGGCGCGGTGCCTGGTCTTTTCTTTCCTGCCGACAGGACCGATCCCTGCCGAGCCGACAACAGCTCCATCAACCTCGGCGAGAATCTCAATCTCGTCGACACTGTCCGTTTTTTCTTTCAGGAAATCCGATTCCTGCTCAGCCGTAAACCCGGTCTCATCCGGGTAGCTGAGGAGATAGTCGGTCTGCGTGTGCGTCAGAATGTAGATTTCCAGCAGGGCATGTCCGTCTGCCGCTGTCCCGTTTCGGAGGGTACAGGCTCTCCCGTCTTTCAAAATTACTGTCTTTTTATATTCCATTGCAAAACCCTTCTTTTCACGCAGGATCCGTCACCACACAAACGGGATCACTTTATATCTGACCCGCTTCCTGTATTCCGCATATCCCGCCAGCCCGACTTCCAGTACCTGTTCTTCATTGCGGATGCGTTTTGCGATGATCGGGATATACGCCAGCATGATCACAAAGGAAATGACAGACCCTAAAACCAGCGGCATTGAAAGAAACAGCAAAAGTGTACACATGTACATCGGGTGTCGGACAACACCGTAAAGTCCGGTGTCGATAACCGTCTGGTTCTCCTGCACTTCAACCGTCCGGGAGAGCCAGACATTCTCACGCAGGACCTCCGCATACAATGCATAGGCAAGCAGGAATAAAACCGCCGCTGCATAGGAAACCCAGGCGGGGAGCACGATCCAGCCGAACCGGAAATTCAGCCCGGCAACAATAAACGCTGCCAGAAACATCAGCCCGCTGAGGGCAATCACCGCCTTCTGCTCGGCCTGTTCCTCTCTGGCATCCAGCCTTTTGCGCAGCAGATCCGGAGACTTCTTCATCATGACGAGGCCCGCAATGAACATCGGAATGAACAGGATTCCTATGAGCAGCCAGGCCTGCCAGTATGCAAATGTCCCCGCCGGCAGGAACAGAAGCAGACCGACAATCAGCAGCCCGCTCAGGAATTTTACGATCGCTTGTGAAAACAGTTTTGCATCCATAGTTCCATCATTCTCCTGCATTGTCCTCCCACCACCCTCGGATCAGTTTCCTGCGGCATTTTCCTGAACCCCATATATTTTGATGAAGTGGCGGCTGAACTTCTCAATTGCTACAGAACGCCAGAACCCGGTCATAAAAGTCCTTCGCTTCCTCAAACGCCCCATGTCCCAGACCTTCATATATAAACAGCTCGCTGCCGGCGATGGCGCTGTGCAGTTCCGAGGCCGCGTTGGTTCCGACCGTGTGATCATCGCTCCCCGCGATGATGAGGGTCGGGCAGCTGATTATTGTCAGCTCCCTTCGCGCATCAAAGCGCAGGATTGCATCCGCGTTTTTCAGGAAGCGGTCATAGCCGGAGGGCTTCGTGAGTTTCGCGAGATACGGGAACGCCTTTCTGTACTTCTGCAGATACCGCCCCGAGTACAGCTTCTCCGCGGTGTCGGTCATCAGCGCCGTATGATCCCCCCGCTCCGCCAGTTCCATCCATCCCGAAACCACTGTTTTCACGGTCTCATTCGCATTCGGTGCCGTGACCGCCAGGATCATCTTTTCTACCAGCGCCGGATGTCTGACGGCAAGCTCCTGCGCGATCATGCCGCCCTGGGAAACCCCAAGCACACAGGCCTGCCCGATCCCGAGACTCCTCATGGCCGAAGCCTGATCATCGGCCATGTCTTCCATCGAGTATCCTTCCGGCATGTCGTTCTTTCTGCTGAACATATAGACGGTATAATCCTGAAAGAATTTCCGGTAAGGAAGAGAAAGAAGCCACGCCTTCCCTTTTACCGTTGTCAGTCCGTCTGACAGCCCCGGCAGGACCACCAGTCTCTTTTCGCCCTCGCCGAAGGAAACATAATCCATTTCCGTATTGCCCAGAAGGACGCTGCCGTTTTCCATCTTCTCTTCTCCTTAAAAAATGACTGCCGCAGGGTTTTGCATCAGGATGCAGCCCCGCGGCAGCCGTCGTTCAGACCAGGCCTTCTGCCCGGAAGCGGTCCAGAATCCGCGCGATCAGGCCGGTCCTCCCGAAGGGCGTCATCAGGTAATAGCCGTCCACTGCATCGGCGATCTGACGGGCGAATTCCGCGGAGATCTCCACGGCCAGCTCTTCTCCCCTGGCCCGGTCCGCGCTTTCATAGCGCGTGATGATCTCCGGTGCCACCGAGATGCCCGAGATTTCACTGTTCATGAACAGGGCGTTGCGCTGACTGACGACCGGCATGATCCCGCCGAGAAGTTTTCCCTTCAGGGTCTCGCGGGCAAGCTTCAGATTCTCCACCGCCTGAGGGCTCAGAACCGGCTGGGTCAGGAAGGCGTCCGCACCGTTCTCCTCCTTTGCCCGGGCGATATCCAGCTGGATGCGGAAATTCCTTGCGTTGACGTTCAGGGCCGCGAAGATATGAAACGGCGTCGGCAGCACGGCTTCGTTCAGGCCTTTGATGTACCGGATCAGCCGGCGGGAGTTGAAGTTATAGACGCTCTTGACC
>CADAPN010000152.1 GCA_902789835.1 Oscillospiraceae bacterium | reverse complement strand
CGCAGCGGACACCCTTGGCTTTGGCTATGACCTTCCCACTGCCGGGCGGTCTCGGGACTTTCACCCTTTAGAACGTGCGCTCGCCGGGCGCACTAAAACCGGCGCAGCCGGTTCTCTGTATGAGAATCTGCCGCGCCGTTTTTCCGTTCTTTCCCCACGCTTCTTTTTATCCGTCTATGACGACGATTTTACGGTCCCGGACGCTCAGGATATCCGCTTTGACCCCATAGACCTCCTCAATCGTTCCGGGTGTCACGATATCGGCGTCCCCGTATCGGTAGGTAACCCCATCTTTCAGGAACAGAAAACGGTCACAGTAGCGCAGCGCGAGATTGAGATCGTGAATCACGATCAGAACCGTGACGCCCCGCTCCCTCGCGACGGACTGAACCAGGGAGAGCATCTCATACTGGTTTTTCGGGTCAAGATTGCTGGTGGGTTCATCGAGCAGAAGGACCTTCGGCTGCTGAACCAGCGCCCTGGCCAGCATCACCTTCTGGAGTTCCCCTCCGGACAGTTCCTCCAGCCGTCTCAGCACCATCTCCTGCAGGCCCAGCAGCGAAATGACCTGATCACAGAGTTGCAGGTCCTCCGTGCTGACGCCCCACCGAATATACGGCTTGCGTCCGAGCAGCACACAGTCATAGACCGTGGAGTGACTCATCTCATTCTTCTGCGCGACGTAGGCCACGCTTCTCGCCAGCTCGTTGCGGCTCATGTCGGCGATGTTCTTTCCATCCAGCAGGACCGAGCCGGACGAGGACACCCGGATTCGGTTCATGCAGGTCACAAGTGTACTCTTACCGGCGCCGTTGTTTCCGAGTATGCCGACGCATTCTCCCGACTCCGCCCGAAAGCTGACCCCTTTCAGCACTTCGTGCCGTCCGTATGAAAAACAGACGTCTCTGACCTCGATCATGAAGATCGCCTCCCCCGCATCACAAGATAAAGGAAGAGCGGTCCCCCCAGAAACGACGTCAGCGCGCCGATCGGCAGAACCGTCGGCGAGACCACCGTACGGCAGGCAATATCCGCGGCTAGAAGCAGGACCGCTCCGCAGAGCGCCGTGCACGGGATCAGAAAGCGGAAATCATTCCCGACAAAGCGCCGCATGATATGCGCCGCGATCAGTCCGATGAAGTTGATACATCCGACGAAGGCAACCGCCGCGGAGGAGATCAGCGCGCATACCGCGAGGCTGACCGGGATCAGATAATCCACATGAACGCCGAGGCTTTTTGCCGTATGTACCCCGCTGTCCATCGCGTTGTAGTCCCAGCGGTGGAGCAGGAAAAAGAGAAGCGCTCCAAGGCCCAGCGCTCCGATCAGGGTGATTTCGGACCAGCCGGCCCGTCCGAGATTTCCGAAGGTCCAGTGAACCACGGTCGCGACCATCACATCGTCCGCAAAATATTGGATCAGCGTCGTACCGCCGGTGAACATGGCGCTGATGGCCACACCGGCAAGGACCAGAACCGTCGGGTCATTGCCGCGGATCCGGGAGATTCCCAGGATGACGGCCGTCGTTGCCAGTCCCCCGGCAAAGGCACAGGCCGTGACCATCAGCGGACTCGTGATCGTCAGGGCAGCTGCGGAGGCGCTGCCGGTATTGACCTGAGAGCCGGCCCCCAGACAGATGATCGAAACAGCCGCCCCGAAGGAGGCTCCCTGTGAAACACCCAGCGTGGATGCCGAGGCAAGAGGATTGTGAAGTACGTTCTGCATGATACAGCCGCACATGGCAAGCGCGATCCCGACCACAATGGCGGCGGCAACACGGGGCATTCTCACATTCCAGACAATGGTAGACGCCTGCTTGGTCCCCTTCCCCACAACCGCCAGGACGACATCCCGCAGGGAGAGACTTGCGGAGCCAGCCATCAGAGAAGCCAGGCCTGCGGCAACGGTCAGAAAAACCATGATCAGCAATACACCCACCTTGCGGCGGATGTATTGCTGATAGGCGCTTATACTCTGTGTGCCGAGCCGTTCTTTTTTCATCGGTATCTGAAGCGGCGGCTTTATTCCCCGATGGTGATGGTCCCGTAATAGAGACCGCCGTCCTGCATCTGCTGGAAGAAGTCCTGCCCGAGCATGGTCTCCATGATCTCGGCGGCCTTGGTCTCCAGCGTGATATCGGAGAACTGCTCCGGATACAGAACGATGCCCGCATAGTAGGCGTTTATCAGAAGATAGGTGATGTTCGGGCCGGCCGCGTTGGTACCCGGCATGGTATAGACCCTGCCTTCCTGAATGGCACGCAGGGAATCAAAGAAACCGGGATTGGTGGCATATTCATCATTGACAAGATCCATATTGGCAGGATCGAGGAAGATGATATCCGGATCCCAGGCAATGATCTGTTCCAGATCGACTTCAAAGCCGTCGTTGCCGATGTAGGCCTTGCCTGTCGTCTCGGCTGTCTTCGCGGCTTCTCCGGTCTGTTCTTCCACCAGCTCATCGGCTACATTATACGCATTCACCGCATCGAACGGCGGGAAGTTGACATACGTGAACGCAAAGCCGTGGCGCCCGTTGAAGGTAACGGCGCCGGTATAGGCGCGCTCCTTGTCCGTATTCTCCACCGCGGCGGTGCGCTCTGCCAGATCCGCCTTGCAGGCGTCGATGTAGGACAGAACTTCTTCACAGCGCTCTTCCGCGCCGATTACCTCTGCGAAGATCCGCATGCTTCTGTAGAAGCCCTCATCGATGAACCCTTTGGTGCGATAGCGGATACTGACAACGGGAATACCGGTCTGGCTCTGCAGCTCGTTGCAGTCGTCCTCATTGAAGCCGGCGATAATCACATCCGGCTGCAGAACGATGATCTGCTCTGCATAGGCGTTGTTCTCTCCGCTGCCGCCTCCGGGGCCGACAGGGGGAAGCTCCTTCAGCTGGTCATGGTAAACCGGGCTGTAGTCAAAGCGCGCGGACATGTTGTTGATATCCAGATCCTCCGCTCCGACCATCATGTCTACCGCGTCCAGATACGCGGCAAACCGCGGTCCCATAGAGCCGAGGCATACGATTGTCCTGACTTCATTCGGGATTTCGACCTCGCGGTTCCAGACGTCAACGACCGTTCGTGTATCTTCCGCCGACGCGCTGACCGTGACGCCGGAGAACACCGCTGCCAGCAGCAGAACGGCCAGCAGCAGAGCAAGAGATTTCTGCATGGTTTTCATAGGGCTTTTCTCCTTTTATAAATGATAGTCCGATCTTATCATAGATTCCGGAGGCCTTGAAGCCCCCCGGGGGGATGTTTTTCCGAAAAACAGCGGTGTTTTTTCCCTGATATCCCCCCGGGGGGCTTCTCATACGGAGAAAGTTCTGTTATTCTCCGTACAGGCTCAGGATCCGTCTGGGCGGAAGTGAGGATTGAAATGGAGAATACTCGAGAGCATTGGGATCGCGCCGCAGCCGACTATCAGAATGTCTTCCGTCTGGGCCTGAATGACTACAACGCCTCTCTGCTGCATTTCTGGCAGTCCGAAGGCATGCTCTTCCCCAGTGCAAGGGTGATCGATATCGGCTGCGGCGTCGGAAAGTACGGGACTTACCTGGCGGAGCTGGGTTATGATGTGACGCTGACGGATATTTCCGAGGAGATGCTTCGGCATGCCAGGGAGAATATGGCAAAGTATCACACCCCATGGACCGTATACCGCTGTGACTTCAACGAAGCTACGGGCGAAGAGCCTGTTTTTTCGGCAGGCTTCGATCTCGCGATTTCCACAATGTCGCCTGCCGTCCATGATGCCGGAACGGTGCGGAAGATGAGCGCCATGAGCCGCGGCTGGTGCTTTCTTGCCCGCTTTCATGACTGGGAACAGCCATTCCGGGACAAGCTGATGCGGGAGCTGAATATGGAACCTCGCCACGTATTCGACGACCTGAAGGGAGACTGTGCGGCGATGATCCGTGCGGTCAGGGAGGCCGGTTTTTTCCCGCAGGTCAGATATGTGAACTACAACTGGTCCGATGCCCGGACACCGGAACAGATGGCAGACTATATGTTTCGAAACTATTTCTCTAAGGAAGAGAACAAAACCGCCCTGTACCGGGAGACTATGTCCCGGGCCGGGCATCACGCCGGGCCGGACGGGACCGTAACCGACGAGGTCAACACCCGGGTAGCCTGGATCTACTGGAAAACGGAGGAACAGAAATGATACATGAACTCTATCGGAAAGCCGGAGAACTGCACGGTCATTACTGCCCGGGGCTTGCCATCGGCGTACGCGCTGCACAGGAGGCACTGCGGATTCTGAATGTGGAGGAGGACATCCACAGCAAATCTCTCTATTGTATTGCTGAAAGCCGCGCCTGCTTTCAGGACGGCATTCAGGTCGTCTTCGGCACAACACTCGGCAACGGAACTCTGGAGCTGCGTGACAGAGGGAAGACGGCATTCAACTTCTATGATCGGGAAAAAGGCAGAAATGTGCGGCTGGTAATGAAAGATCTGCCTGAAGGGATGAGCAGAGAGGAGTCCGCCGAGTATATCCTGACTGCACCGTTTGACCGGGTGTTCCGACAGACAGATGTGCATTTTGACGCACCCAGGGACAGTTTCCGGCGGAAACCTGGCATGATTTGTCCCCGCTGCGGGGAACAATGTCGTGAGCAGTTCCTTCGTGTCAAAGACGGTGAGATCGTCTGCCTCGACTGCGCAGAGAAATCATAATGCCCAGAAAAGCAGGCGTCTCCTGGTCCGACGGGTCGGGGGGCACCTGCTTTTGCTTTCTGCTGGTATTGATAAACTGTTTACTTCGCGGCTTTTTTCCGGAGTCCTGCTTTGACAATGCCCTTGGGATCCTTGATGAGCAGGATGATCAGCCAGAGAATCAGACCGAGCGCGACCACGGACAGGCCGAGGAACGCATCGTTGAGCATGTCCTCG
>CADAPN010000151.1 GCA_902789835.1 Oscillospiraceae bacterium | reverse complement strand
TTTTCTCATACTCTATTTTTTGCCTTCCCATAATATTATGCTCCCTCTATGGTGACAGTTTTGTTTTTCACTGTCTCTCATAGAGGGAGCATATCATTCCCGGACTGTTTTTATGATCTTTTATATTTCTTTATGATTGTTTATGTTTTGTCCTATCATCTCCGGTTATCTTTGTCAAGGCTGAAAGAGACCCCGAAACGGTGTCTTCCGCTTCGAGGTCTCCTGATTTCAGATTTGATGAATTGTTTACTTCCGGTTCGGAATATGGATGGCCTTCTTGTCCACGGCAAGGCCCGCTTCCCGTACCGCCTCCGCCACCGTCGGGTGGCAGTGGATGGTCTGGGTGAACTCCTCCAGCGTCGCTTCCAGCTTGATGGCCAGAGCGGCTTCCTCGATGAGTTCCGTGGCGCTGGGGGCCAGGATATGCACGCCGAGGATCTCGCCGTACTTCTCCCCGGCCAGCACCTTGATCATGCCGTCGGTATGGCCGGCCACCAGGCTGCGCCCGTTGCCGCTGGTCGGGAACCTGCCCACCTTATAGGCGATGCCGAGTTCCTTCGCCTTCTCTTCGGTATAGCCGACACCGGCGAACTCCGGTCCCACATAGGCGCAGGACGGGCTCTCTTCCGGATAGAAGCACCGGTCGCCGCCCATGGCGTTCTCCGCCGCGACTTCGCCCATTGCCATGGCGCCGTGGGCCAGCATCAGCTTGCCC
Organism: Oscillospiraceae bacterium; assembly: GCA_902789835.1. The sequence goes on along the minus strand of CADAPN010000151.1, from coordinate 7,425 downwards.
GTGCAGTCGCCGATGGCATAGACGCCGGGCACGCAGGACTCCATCTTCTCATTCGTCTGGATGAAGCCCTTCTCGACCTTGACGCCGGTGGTCTCCAGACCAAGGCCGTCGGTCTCTGGGCCGCGTCCAACCGCCAGGAGTACTTTCTCCGCTTCAAAGACCTTCTCGCCGTCCGGGCACTTGACCGTGATTTTCGCGCCCTTGTCGGTGTCTTCCACCTTCTGCACCGCGGAGTCGGTATAGATCTCCATTCCCTGCCCGCTGAGCTTCGCCTGAAGAAGTGTCGTTAGCTCGCCGTCCATACCGGGCAGCAGCTTCGGCATCATCTCAATGACCGTGACTTTGGCGCCGTAGCGCAGATACACGCTGCCGAGCTCCAGACCGATGACACCGCCGCCGATGATCAGCAGGCTCTCCGGGATGTGGTCCAGCTCCAGGCAGCCCGTGGAATCCAGGACAGCCTTGCTCTCCTTCACGCCGGGGATGCCCGGGATGATCGGATGAGAGCCCGCCGCAATGATGACCTTCTCCGCCGTATAGCTGTCACCGCCGACCGAGACCGTCTTCGGGCCGGTGAACTTCGCTTCGCCCATCACGACCTTGACCTTGTTGGCCTTGCAGAGCGCCCTCACGCCGGAGGTCAGCTTTTCCACCACCGAGGCGCGGAAAGCCTGGACCTTTTCCCAGTCGACCTTCACATCGGCGCCGATGATGCCGATGTCCGCGCTGTGGGTGGCAGACTCATAGATCTCGGAGGTATGCAACATGGCTTTGGTCGGCATGCAGCCGCGGTTGAGGCAGGTGCCGCCGATCTTGTCTTTTTCGATCAGGGTCACCTTGGCGCCCAGCTGTGCGGCACGGATCGCCGCGACATAACCGCCGGGGCCGCCGCCCACCACCAGGACGCTGCCCGCTTCTCCGGCTGCTGGGACCGCCGCGGCTGCCGCTGGAGCTGCAGGCGCTGCGGCCGGAGCCGCCGCGGAACCCCCGTCCGGAACAGCCTCTCCGGCTGCGCCGAGCCAGCCGACCAGCGTCTTGCAGGCCACCGTCTCTCCGGCCGGAACCAAGATCTTCAGCAGAACGCCGTCCGCCTCCGCTTCCACATCGTTTGTGAGTTTGTCGGTTTCCACCGAGAAGAGAATCTCGCCCTTCTTCACCGTGTCGCCGACGTTTTTCTTCCACTCGTCGATCGTGCCCTCGGTCATCGTCAGGCCGAGCTTCGGCATTAATACTTCTGTTGCCATGTTTCTGCCATCTCCTTATGCCAGGATAAGGGCCGGATTCTCCATCAGGCTCTTGACTCTCTGCAGGAACTGCGCCGCCACGGAACCGTCCACCACACGGTGGTCCGCCGTCAGGCTCAGGTTCATGATCGGACGGATGCACATCTCACCGTTCCGCACCACGACCTTGTCCTCCATGGTGTTGACGCCAAGGATCGCGACCTCCGGCTGGTTGATGATCGGGGAGAAGCTCTCGATGCCGTACATGCCGAGGTTCGTGATCGTGAAGGTACCGCCGCGCAGCTTTTCGGGAGGCAGCTTGCCCTCGCGGGCCTGTTTGGCCAGTTCCTTGACCTCGGCGGAGATCTCCGTCAGACTCTTCTTGTCCGCGTCCGTGATGTTGGGCACCACCAGGCCGTTGTCCAGCGCCACCGCGACGCCCATGTTGACATAGTGCTTGTAGATGATCTTGTTATCCTCGACCGAGCAGTTGAGCAGCGGGAACTCCGTCAGGGCCTTGGAGACGAACTTTACCAGCAGGTCGGTATAGCTGACCTTGATTTCCTTCGCCTTGAGCTGCTCGCGGTAGCGCTTCATCTCGGTCATGTCGATGCCCAGGTTGAAGGTGACGGTCGGCGAGGTCATGTGCGAGTTCTGCATGTTCTTGGCGATGGCCTTGCGCATGCCGCTCATGGGCTTGACTTCCTCGCGCTCGGCAGCCGCTTCGCCGGCAGGCGCCTTCTCGCGGGTCTCGGCGATATAGCGCAGGAGATCCTCCGCCAGGACACGGCCGTGGGCCGCCTTGACGTCCCTGAGGTCGATGCCGAGATCGTCGGCGACCTTCTCGGCCAGCGGGCTTGCCTTGACGGCCGGGGCCGCTGGGGCTGCTACCGCCGGTGTGAACCCGAGCACGTCGCGCGCAACCACCACGCCCTTATAGCCGGTGGCGGGAATCGCGCTCAGGTCAAAGCCCTTTTCCTTCGCGAGCTTCTTGGCGTACGGGGTTGCGGGGACGTACTCGCCGGAGGCATGAACTGCGCCCGCTGCAGCCGGGGCTGCCTGGGGTGCTGCCGCTGCAGGAACTGCCGGAGTATCGGCCGCTGCCGCGGGAGCCGCGCCGGCTCCGTCCGGGACAGCCTCTCCCGCCGCGCCGAGCCAGCCGATCAGGGTCTTGCAGGCCACCGTCTCTCCCGCCGGAACCAGGATCTTCAGCAGAACGCCGTCCTCCTCGGCTTCGACGTCGTTGGTCAGCTTATCCGTCTCGACCGAGAAAAGGATCTCGCCCTTCTTTACATGGTAAGGCCAAGCTTCGGCATTAATACTTCAGTTGCCATATCTCATTCTCCTTACCGGGCTGCCTTACAGCACGCCCTTGATGCCTTTGACCAGATCGTCGGGATAGACTCGGTAAAGCTTCTCCAGGGTGGGAGCGAAGGGAATCGGCGTGAAGGGCGCACCATAGCGCAGGATCGGCGCATCGAGATACTCCAGCGCTTCTTCGGCGACCGTTGCCGCGACTTCTGCCATGGCGCCGCCCTGTTTGACGCACTCGGAAACCAGGCAGAGACGGTGGGTCTTCTTCACGGAGTTCAGGACGGTCTCCTTGTCCCACGGGGAAAGGGTGATCAGGTCGATGACTTCGGCCTGGATTCCGTCCTTGGCCAGCTGATCCGCCGCCGCGCGGGCGTTCTTCATGCCGATGGAGTAAGAGACGATGGTGACGTCCTTGCCCTCGCGCTCGACGCGGGCCTTGCCGATCTCATAGGGGACCTCGTCCTCCTTCTCGGGGACTTCGCCGGTCTCCTTGTAGAGGACCTTGTTCTCAAAATAGAGCACCGGGTCATCGCACTCGATGGCCGCCTTCAGCACCATCTTGGCGTCGTAGGGATTGGAGGGCGCCACGACCTTGATGCCGGGGATGTGGATGAAGAAGCTCTCAACGCTCTGGGAATGCTGGGCCGCGCCGCCGCCCGCCAGTCCGTCCGGTGCGCGCAGCACCAGGGGGATCTTCGCCTGGCCGCCGAACATGTAGCGGATCTTGGCCATCTGGTTCAGCACCTCATCCATGCAGACGCCGATGAAGTCGGCAAAGTGCATGTCGACTACCGGACGGGCGCCGCCCAGTGCCGCGCCGACGCCGCCGCCGACGATGAAGGTCTCGGAGATCGGAGTATCAATCACTCTGCCGGGGAACTCATCCGGCAGGCCCTTGAACTGTCCGAAGATGCCTCCCTGACGCGCGAGGTCTTCGCCCATGACAAACACTTCCGGGTATTTTTCCATTTCCTCGGCCATGGCCTCACGGGTCGCCTCGGAGAAAGTAATTTTACGCATAATCAGGCACCTCCCTTAATCGACGTAGACGTCTTTGTAGAACTCGGACTCGTCCGGATACTCGCAGCCGACCGCATATTCCTTCGCCGCGGCAACCTTCGCGCGGGCTGCTGCCAGGATCTCGTCCAGCTCCGCCTGGGTAAACTCGATTCCCTCGGGGAGAATCCCCAGGAAGTGGGTCAGCGGGTCGGTGTCATGGAAGATCTGCATGGTCTCTTCCTTTTTCCGGTACTTCTCCGGGTCGCCGACAAAGTGGCCTTCGATGCGGTAGGTCTTCGCCTCGATAAAGGTCGGGCCTTCGCCGCGGCGGGCTCTCTCCACCGCCTCGCAGGCAGCGGCATAGACCTCAAAGACGTTCTGCCCGTCGACGATGACGCCCGGCATGTTGTAGCCGTGGGCACGGTCGGAGATGTTCTCCACCGCCGTGGTGGTGCGGTACGGCGTGGTGGACGCCCAGCAGTTCATTTCATTGACAAACACCACCGGCAGCTTCCAGGCCGCCGCGACGTTGGCCGCTTCATGGAAGGTGCCGCGGTTGGAAGCACCGTCTCCGAAGAACACGACCGACACGTTGTCGTTCTTCAGGACCATCTTGCTCGCCAGCGCCGCGCCGGTGGCCAGGTTGTAGCCGCCGCCCACGACGCCGTTGGCACCCAGCATGCCGACCGAGAAGTCCGCGACGTGCATGCTGCCGCCCTTGCCCTTGCAGAGGCCGTCGATCTTTCCGAAGATCTCTGCCATCATTTTATTTACATCCGCGCCTTTGGCGATGCAGTGGCCGTGGCCGCGGTGAGTACTCTCAACAAAATCCGTCTTGCGCAGCGCGGCGCAGACGCCGGTCGCGATGGCTTCCTCGCCGATATACAGATGAACGAAGCCCGGGATCTCGCCGTTCAGGAAGTCTTTCTTTACCGACTCCTCAAAGCAGCGGATGGTGCACATGGTCTCGTAGAATTTTCTTGCTTGCTCTTTGCTTACTTCAGGCAATGTTCTCACACCTTTCTGAAAATGTAAAAATTATAATTGCTTCGGGGAGAGAAGATACACGTCCATGTCCTCGTTATACTCCCGCAGCATGGAGATTCCTTCGATTTCGCCGAGGACGATGTCCGCGGTCATGAGGACTTCGGTCCCTTCGACAAGGTGTCCTCCGTAGGCCTTGCCGTTTTTATCGCTCATACAAATGTGGATGTGGAGATTGATGTTCCCCTCCGCATCGCTGCAGATCACGCCGCCCGCACCGGTGAGTTCGATGGTCTCATCCAGGGCGAGGATCCTTCCGTATCCGTAGCCGCACTTCTTTTCGGGAAGCGCTTCCACATCACAGAATCGGACCTGCTTCAGGCTGCCGATGGCGCTGATGACAACGCCGTTGTGAATCTGATAGCGTTCACAGGCCTCCTGGATTCCTTTCAGCAGATCGGTCCCCGGCGCCAGCCGTACCACCACGACCCGCCCGAGCCTGCCCTCTGCCGCATTCAGTTCTTTGCTCATTCCGGTTCTCCCGTTATCTGGTCTGTTGGTCCTACCAATATGTCTGGGAAATATGCCCTGCAGAGGATTCCGCAGGGCATATTCTGGTGAATCATTCGGATTAGTCTTCGGTGAAGATGGATACCAGCTGCTCCACTTCAGCCTGGTCAAAGCCGAGGTCGACGCAGGTCTGGACAAACTTTGCAGGAACGCCGGCTGCGGCATCCTTGAACTCCTGAACGGCTTCGTCGGACAGGGTGGAAACCTTCATGCCGCCCTTTTCCCACTTGTCGAGAACTTCCTGGTCGCCTTCGCGCTCGAGCTGACGCTGATTGTTGGCGGCATAGGCGCCCGCCTCATCGATCAGAGCCTGCATTTCGGGGCTGAAGGAGTCATAGAGTTCCTGGTTCATGGTGAAGAAGATGCAGTCATACACGCCGGTCCAGTAGGTGACGTAATCCTGAACGTCGGAGATGGAGCTGGCATCGGCGGTGGGCAGAGGATTCTCCTGAGCCTCATAGGTGCCGGTCTGCAGGCCGGTGTAAACTTCGCTCCAGTTGGCGGTGGTGTAGTTGGTGCCCCAGGCTTCGTATTCATCTTTCAGGACCTGGGCGCCAGCAACACGGATAACCAAGCCCTTCATATCGGCCAGGCTCTCGATCGGACGCTGGTTGTTGGTGACATGACGGAAGCCGTTCTCGGCAATGCCCATCAGGTGCAGGCCCATGCTCTCCACGATCGGGGCGAGCGCTTCGCGGCCGGCGCCGTCGAGAACTTCGTCAACTTCATCGGTGTTATCAAAGATGAACGGCAGGGAAACGACGTTCAGTCTCTGGTCAAAGTTGGAGTAGATCAGGTTGGAGTGAGCGGAGAGATCGATGGAACCGTCGCAGACAGCCTGGATGCCTTCGGTCTGGCTGCCGTTGGTCAGCTGGTCCATTGCATAGATCTCAACCTCGAAGTTGCCGGTGGTGCGCTCATTGACATAGTCTGCAAAGACATTTGCCATCTGTGCCCAGCAGGTGGTCTCTGCCGCGGAGCAGCAGAAGGTCAGGGTGGTGTCTTCGCACTCGACAAGATCTCCGTCTGCAAATGCGACTGCAGACGTCATGGAGAAGACCACGCAGAGTGCCAGGATTACTGCCAGTAGTTTTTTCATGTTTTGCCTCCTGAAATTATTTTTTATTTTAAACGCATGCGCGTTTAAGATACGGATTCAGGCTCAGCGCCCGAGGATAAACAGGCTGAACCAGGGGACATAGGTGATGAGCAGCAGCGCGACAACGCAGGAAATAATCATCGGCCAGACCGCTGCAGACATGGATGCGATGGTGACCTTGGTCTTGTCCCGCAGGTTTTTCATTCTGTCGCTGATGCCGATGGCTACAAAGAGGTTGACGCCGACAGGCGGAGTCACCTGGCCGATGGCGAGGTTCACCGTCGAGATGATGCCGAAGTGGATCGGATCGACGCCGAGCTTCGTCGCCACCGGATACATGATGGGGATGAAGATGTACATGGCGGAGTTGGCGTCCACAAAGCAGCCCGCGATCAGGAAGATGATGTTCACCGTCAGCAGGAAGACATACTTGTTGCCCGCGACATTCAGCAGCAGCGCCTGCGCGGCCTTGGAAATCCCGTGCTTGGTGCAGACGAAAGAAAACAGCGTCGCCGCGCCGATGATGAGCATGATGCCGCCGGTGGTTTTGCCGGAATCGACAAGGATCTTGACCAGCTGCTTCCACTTGACTTCCCGGTAGATGAACAGGCCGACCAGAAGCGCATACACAACGGATACGGCCGCCGCTTCCGTCGGGGTAAAGATGCCGCCGTAGATGCCGCCGAGGATGATGACCGGAACCATGAGTCCCCAGAACGCAGAGCCGAAGGACTTCAGCCGCTCGCCCCAAGATGCGCGCTCACGGGAAGCGACAATCCCCTTTTTGCGAACCTCGATCACAACGATCACAATCAAGGCAAGGCCCATCATGATGCCCGGCACGATACCCGACATGAACATCTCACCGACCGATACGCCGGTGATGGAAGCGTAAACGACGAACGCGATGGACGGCGGAATGACGATCGCGATGGACGATGCCGCTGCCATCAGGGAAGACGCAAACGGTGCGGAGAAACCGCCTTGGTTAATCATGGCGGGGATCAGGATAATGCCCAGGGCCGCCACGGTCGCCGGGCCGGAGCCGGAGATGGCACCGAAGAACATGGCGACAACGACACAGACGATGGCAATGCCGCCGCGGACATGGCCGATGCAGTTGTCAATAAAATGGACCAGGCGCTTGGAGATGCCGGACTCGGCCATGACGTTTCCGGAGAGCACGAAGAACGGAATGGCCAGAAGCAGGAACTTTGCCATGCCGGAAAACAGGTT
>CADAPN010000150.1 GCA_902789835.1 Oscillospiraceae bacterium | reverse complement strand
CTTGGCAGAAGACTTGATATTTGCCATGCAGATTGCCACCTCCTCCTCTAAAAGATAGCGCGTGAAATCACTCGCGTTTAGTGATTATAGCAAAGAAAATCAGGAAAAGCAAGCATTTTCTTGAGCTTTTTCCGGTTTTTTTCTGTTTTCCCGTTGTATGTCAATTTCTTGTATTCAAGATCGGGTTTTTCCACAATATTTGGTAAAAAGGAACATTCTTTTTTGAGGCAGAAAATGTTTCACGTGAAACATTTTTTCAAAACTTCTCATATTGTTTCACGTGAAACATTGCATTCTTTCCCGTTTGCTGTTATAATTCACGCGTGATTATGACAGGAGATTCTGAGACCTATGGCAAAAATCATTGCATTCGCCAATCAGAAGGGCGGTGTCGGAAAGACCACCAGCTGTGTCAACCTCTGTGCTGCGCTCTCTCTTTCCGGAAAACGTGTTCTTCTGGTCGACTGTGATCCTCAGGGAAATGCCAGTTCCGGCATGGGCGTCAAAAAAAGCCGCACGCCGAACATCTACGATATGCTGATCCATGATGTTCCCAGCGAAGACTGTGTCGTTCACACGGATTTCGGTGACATCATTCCCAGCGGCAGAGAATTTGCCGCAGCGACAGTAGAGCTGATTTCCCGAAGCAACCGGGAGAAAGTTCTCTATACTGCGCTGCAGCGGCTCTATACCGAATATGACTACATGTTTCTGGACTGTCCCCCCTCACTGGAACTGATTACCGTCAATGCCCTCGCCGCGGCGGACAGCGTGCTGATTCCGATGCAGTGTGAGTACTACGCGCTGGAGGGGATCGCAGATCTCATCAGCAGCATTCGCATGTGCTCTTCCCGCCTGAACCGCCGGCTTCATATTGAAGGCATCCTGCTTACCATGTACGACGCACGGGCCAACCTCACGCTGCAGGTGGAAAACGAACTGCGCAGGTTTATGCCGGATAAAGTCTATCAGACCGTCATCCCCCGTTCGGTCCGCCTCTCCGAGGCGCCCAGCCACGGGCTTCCGGGCGTGGTGTACGACCGCAGCAACAAGGGAAGCAGGGCATACCTTGCCCTGGCGGAGGAATTCATCAACAAAAACGAAGGAAAACGAACATGGCAGTAAAAGAGAAACGCGGTCTCGGCATCGGCCTGGAGGCGCTGTTCGGAACAGAGCTTCAAATGCTGGAGGATGAAGAGGTTCTTACGCTTCCCATCACCAGGGTGGAACCCCGACAGGATCAGCCCAGAGACCACTTTGACGAGGAGCGGCTGCAGGATCTTGCCGCATCCATCTCCAGACACGGCCTGATTCAGCCGGTGATCGTCCGCAAGCTGGATTCGGGAGATTATCAGATCATTGCCGGAGAGCGGCGCTGGCGCGCTGCCCGTCTGGCCGGCCTGGCGGAAATTCCGGTGCGGGTTCTTCGCGCCGACGACCAGAGTGTCGCGGAGCTGGCCCTGGTGGAAAACCTGCAGAGAGAAGACCTGAACCCGATGGAAGAAGCCCGTGGGTATCAAAAACTGATGCAGGACTACGCCCTGACCCAGGAGGAGGCCGCGGCCGGTGTCGGAAAGTCCCGTTCGGCGGTAGCCAATGCGCTCCGCCTGCTGAATCTGAGCGCTCCGGTTTCCGAGATGGTAGAGAACGGCATTCTCTCCGCAGGTCACGCGCGCACCCTGCTGGCTCTCGAGGATCCCTCTCTGCAGAAGCGCGCCGCCGAACAGGTGCTGGCCAAAACGCTCTCCGTACGGAAGACCGAGCAGATGGTTTCCCGTCTGAAAAAAGAAGCGGCCAAAGCCCTGGAGGAAGAAGAAGCGGCTGCGGAAGACGAGGTGGATTACGCCTCCGCCCTGTCCGAAGAGCTTTCCTCCGTCCTGGGACGGAGAGTCTCTCTTTCCGAAAAGAACAATCGCGGAAAGATTGAGCTCTTCTATGACAATGCCGACGATCGCGAGGCTCTGGTCTCGATTCTCAGAGTGCTCCGATCCTGAACACAGCGGAGACGGATTTTCCGTTTCCGGGAAGTTTTGACTATTTGACATCATTGAGATAAAGGAGAAAACTATGCTGGATATCAAATTTGTCCGGGAAAACCCGGAGCTCGTGAAGGAAAACATCCGGAAGAAATATCAGGATGCCAAACTTCCGCTGGTGGACGAGGTCATTGAGCTGGATGCCAAAAACCGCGCCGCCATTACCGAGGCAAGCGAACTGCGCGCTCAGAAGAACAAACTGAGCAAGGCAAACGGCCCGCTCTTCGGAAAGCTGAAGAAAGCCGCAGAAGAAGAAAAAGCCGCCATTCAGGCGGAGATTGACGCCAACATGGCCGCCGTCAAGGCCAATGACGAGCGCCTTGCAGAGCTGGAAAAGCTGGAAGAAGAATATGCCAATGAAATCTACAAGCGCATGCTTCTCATTCCGAATATCATTGACCCCTCCGTTCCCCTCGGACCGGACGACAGCTTCAACGTCGAGGTCGAACGCTTCGGCGAGCCCGTTGTGCCGGATTATGAGATTCCGTATCATACGGAAATTATGGAGCGCTTCAACGGCATCGACATGGACGCGGCCGGAAGAACCTCCGGAAACGGCTTCTACTATCTCATGGGGGACATCGCCCGTCTGCACTCCGCCGTGCTGGCCTATGCCCGTGACTTCATGATCAACAAAGGCTTCATTTACTGCATCCCCCCCTTCATGATTCACGGCAATGTGGTGGAAGGCGTCATGAGTCAGAACGACATGGATGCCATGATGTACAAGATTGAAGGAGAGGACCTCTATCTGATCGGAACCTCCGAGCACTCCATGATCGGCAAGTTCATCGACCAGATTCTGACCGAGGACCAGCTTCCCCAGACTCTGACCAGCTATTCCCCCTGCTTCCGGAAGGAAAAGGGCGCCCACGGCATTGAAGAGCGCGGCGTTTACCGCATCCACCAGTTTGAGAAGCAGGAGATGATCGTCGTCTGCAAGCCCGAGGATTCCATGGCCTGGTATGAAAAGATGTGGCGCTTCTCGGTGGAGCTGTTCCTCAGCATGGAAATCCCCGTGCGCCAGCTGGAGTGCTGCTCCGGCGACCTGGCGGATCTGAAGGTCAAATCCTGCGACATTGAAGCCTGGTCTCCCAGACAAAAGAAATACTTTGAGGTCTGCTCCTGCTCCAACCTCTCCGATGCCCAGGCCCGCCGCCTGAAGATCCGCGTCAAGGGTGAGGACGGAAAGACCTATCTGCCGCATACGCTGAACAACACCGTCGTCGCACCTCCGCGCATGCTGATCGCATTCCTGGAAAACCACCTTCAGGCCGACGGAAGCGTCACCATTCCCGAGGTTCTCTGGCCCTACATGGGCGGAACCAAGGTCCTGATTCCGAAGAAATAAGTCCGGCTTTCCAAAAAATGTAAATCTGCGGTTTTTAAACCGTAAAAAATAGAAAGAGAGGGATCCCCATGAAGAAATTTATCGAAGAATTCAAAGAGTTCATTGCCAAAGGCAACGCGCTGCAGATGGCAATCGGTGTCGTCATCGGCGGTGCCTTCGGCGCCATCACCAATTCGCTGGTTGCAGACGTTATTACCCCTCTGCTCGCCGCAATCTTCAAGAGCCCCAATACGGACGCCCTGAACATCACCCTGCGCGCCGCCACGGCGGATTCCGAAGCCATCGTCCTCGGTCTCGGCACCTTTGTCGGCGCCGTCATCAACTTCCTCGTCATCGCCCTTGTGATCTTCTCCATCATGAAGGCAGCCAACAAGGCTTCCGAGCTGGCCAAGGCCGCCATGAAGAAGAAGGAAGAAGAGGAAGCCGCAGCCGAAGAGCCTGCCGGCCCCACCACCGAAGAGCTTCTCGCTTCCATCCTCGAAGAGCTGAAGAGCCAGAAAAAGTAAGTTATCTACAACAGAGTCGTACAGGCGGCAGAAAAGATCTGCTGCCTGTTTTTTTTCTGCCCCTGTCCGGAATGCTTCGGAAGGGGCTTTTTCCAACTCATAAAAAACAGAGGCTCTTCTTTATAATAATTTTGTCTGCATTGTTATGTTGCAAGTCTTTCAATAATCTGGTATAATATATTGCTTTAATCTTGCCTCGGATCAAAAGGGGGATCGTTTCATGAATTCACTGATGGATATCTGGCAGGAGATTCTGCGTTTTCTTTCCTCTCAGCTGACACCGACCGCGATCAACACCTGGTTTTCCGACTGTGAGCCGGTCGCTCTGGAAGAGTGCAGACTTGTGATCCGCACGCCTTCCGAATTCAAGAAAAGCATCATATCCCAGCGTTTTGCCTCCATCATCGTTACGTATCTCTCCGACCTGTTCGCCTGCGACTTTGACCTTCTGATTCTCGTCGGAGATGAGGAGTATGAAAAAGAGCCGTCGGGAGAGGATGACGACCTTCCGGAAATGGCCGGATATACCTTCGACAACTTCATTGTCGGCAACTCCAACAAGTTTGCCCATGCCGCCGCAATTTCCGTCGCCGAAAACCCGGGGAAGAACTACAACCCCCTTTTCATCTACGGAAACTCCGGCCTCGGAAAGACCCATCTTCTCTGGGCAATCGGTCATTCCATCCGGGAGCGCTTTCCGGAGAAGAAAATCTCCTACATCAAGGGCGACGATTTTACCAACGAAATGGTGAAGTCCATCAAAGAGGGCAAAACAGAGGAATTTCGCAACAAGCACCGCAATGTTGATCTCTTTCTGGTGGATGACATTCAGTTCATTGCCGGCAAGCAGAGCACACAGATTGAATTTTTCCATACCTTCAACTACATCTATGAAGCAGGCCACCAGATCGTGATTACCTCGGACCGGCCGCCGATGGAGATGTCCCTGCTGGATGACCGGCTTCGGACACGCTTTGAGGGCGGTCTCATGGCCGACATCGCCCCACCCGATCTGGAAACCAGAATGGCC
>CADAPN010000149.1 GCA_902789835.1 Oscillospiraceae bacterium | reverse complement strand
TGCGTATTCGATCATCCCCTGATTCAGCACAAGCTGTCCATTCTGCGCGATAAAAACACCAGTGTGAAGGAATTCCGTGAGATCATTTCCGAAATTGCCATGCTGATGTGCTATGAAGCGACCAGAGATCTCCCCCTGGAGCCGGTCGAGGTCGAAACACCCGTTGCCGTGGCACACTGCAAACGCATTTCCGGCAAGAAGCTGGCGGTCGTCCCCATCCTCCGTGCCGGTCTCGGCATGGTGGACGGCATGGTCAGCATGATGCCCAACGTCAAGGTCGGACACATCGGTCTGTTCCGCGACCCCGAGACCCTGGAGCCGGTGAAGTATTATTTCAAGATGCCGCCCGATATCAAAGAGCGCGACGCCATCGTGGTTGACCCGATGCTTGCGACCGGCGGCAGTGCGTCCGCGGCAATCTCCTTCCTGAAGGAAGCGGGGGTCCGGCACATCAAGCTGATGAGCATCATCGGCGCGCCGGAGGGCGTGAAGAAGATGCAGGAGGATCATCCGGATGTCGACATCTTTGTCGCTGCTCTGGACGACCACCTGAACGATCACGGCTACATCGTTCCCGGCCTCGGCGATGCCGGTGACAGAATCTTCGGTACGAAGTAAGACGCAGGAGAAAACGACACCGGGCGGCGGCAGCTGTCTGCCGCCGCCCGAACCATAGACAGGGAGCTGACGCAAATGAACAGTAAAAAAAGAAACTTCTTCACCATCCTCACGGTGCTGATCCTCGGCATCGCGCTGGGAGTTGTTGTTTTTCTGATTCATGAGTCCTACGCCCTGCCCGCGGCGCCGGCCCCGACGGAGACACCAGCGCCGACCCCGACGCCGACCCCCACGCCAACCCCAACGCCAACCCCGACGCCCACTCCGACCCCGACGCCGACACCCACGCCAGAGCCCTATGACCCGCCGGAGGACCTGCTCCGCTATCGTGAGCAGAACCCCCATGTGATCGCGCTACTGGACATTCCGGGAACGAACATCCACTATCCCATCCTGCAGCACCCCACCGAGGACAACTACTACTTGAACATCACCATCGAGGGCTACAGCGGCTATCCCGGTTCCATTTATACCAACCTGGAGGAAGGGCAGAACTTTGACACCTTCAATACGGTAATCTACGGACACAACATGAGCGACGGAAGCATGTTCGGCACACTCAACCAGTATGACAACGTCGAATACATGAAGCAGCACCGTGATATCCACATCTACACGATGACCGAGGAGCACGACTATAAGGTCTGTGCGATCGTAGTTTATGATGACCGCTATATTACCTACACGTACAATGACATGATCGAAGCCGACCGCGCCGCCTATCTCCGCTCGCTTCAGGGCGGAACGTGGCTGGACGATGTGAACGTCACCACCGACAGCCACATCATCACGCTCTCGACCTGCATCGGCGGCATGCCCGAGAACAGACGGCTTCTGATTGCGGTGGAACAGGGAGATCAGGAACCGGATGCCCGGATTGTGCTCCCGACAGAAGAGGCGCAGACCGTGTTTGCCGCGACCACGGCCGATATGGAGTAAAGGTCGTTATTTATGAAAGAGAATCTATCAAAAAACCATGACTGCTTCGGTGCTGCCGATGTTCTCCTTCCGGAGAACTGCGATCTGCAGCGCTGGGCAGTCATTGCATGTGACCAGTTTACATCCCAGCCCGAGTACTGGGAAAAGGTCGACAGCCTGACCGAGGGCGTGCCCTCGGCCGGGCACCTGATCCTGCCGGAGTGCAGGCTCTCGACCTCCGAGGGGGCCATCGAGGAGATTCATGAGACGATGACGGACTATGTCGGGCGGGGACTCCTGCGGACATACCGCGACAGCTTCGTCTATGTCGAACGCACGCTGCACAGCGGACAGGTACGCCGCGGCCTCATCGGCATGGTGGACCTGGAGCAGTACGACTACAGCGGCGCGGTGGATGCCGCCGTGCGCGCGACCGAGCAGACGGTGGCCGAGCGGATTCCGCCCCGCATGGCGGTCCGAAGAGGGGCCTCGCTGGAGCTGCCGCACGTCCTGCTGCTCTGCAACGATGAACGCGGTGAGGTGATCGAAACCCTGACCGCCCGCCGGGACCGCCTGAAGAAGCTGTACGATTTTGAGCTGATGCTGGGCGGCGGACACATAGCCGGCTGGCTGGTGGACGGAGAGGAAAAACGTGCCCTGGAGCGCCGGATCGCGGAGTATGAGCAGCGCGAGCGGCAAAAGCATCCGAACGCCCGTCTCCTTTATGCCGTGGGAGACGGAAACCACTCCCTTGCAACGGCAAAGGCCTGCTATGAAGAGCTGAAAGCACAGCATCCCGATCAGGACTTTGCCCGGCATCCGGCCCGCTATGCGCTTTGCGAACTGAACAACATTCACGATTCCAGCCAGGTCTTCGAGCCGATTCACCGCATTGTGAAGCACTGCGACACGGAGAGCCTGATCCGGGATCTCATGGAGCGTCTGAATGCACCGAAGGGAACGCCGGTCCCCTGGGTCGGCGGCGGAAAGAGCGGCACGCTCTGCATCCCGGAAGAAGGGGAGCTGCTTCCGCTGGCACTTCTGCAGAGAGAGCTTGACCGATGGCTGGCGGAGAACGAGGGCGAAATCGACTACATCCACGGCGACTCCGCGCTCCACGCATTGGAACACGAGGCGGGAAGCGTCGGCTTCCGGCTCCCGGCCATCGACAAGGAGAGCCTCTTCCCAGGAATCCTCTCGGGCGGCGTTCTGCCCCGCAAGACCTTCTCCATGGGCGAGGCCGAGGAAAAGCGTTACTATCTCGAAGCGCGGAAAATTCTGCCCTGAGCGGAATCCGGCCCCGGCCGCCGCTCCTTTGGGCAGAATTCCCCTTGACAAGTCCGTCTGGAATGGTATAATCCTGCTGTCGACGATTTAGCTCGGTAAAGTAATAAAGCGAGAGGGCAATGCAGTGAGTTTATCAGAGAAAGAAAATGTGATCCGGATTCTGGAATACCGCGGGATCGAGCAGGCCGAACTGACCAAGCCCCGCGGAAGCCATGCGGACGTATCCGCTTCCGTGAGAGAGATTCTGGAAGCGGTCAGGACGGAGGGCGACGAGGCCCTGCTGAGGTTTACGGAGCGCTTTGACCATGTGCGTCTGGATTCGCTTCAGGTGACGCAGGAGGAATGGGACGAGGGTCTGGAAAAAGTCGATGAGGCCTTTATGGACATCCTTCGTCAGGCCGCGGAGAACATCCGCCGCTATCATGAACAGCAGCGGCGTCAGAATTATATGATTACCGGCGAAGACGGCGTGGTGATGGGAAAGATTTTCCGGCCGATCGAGAAGGTGGGCATGTATGTTCCCAACGGCACGGCGGCCTATCCTTCCACGGTTCTGATGGACCTGGTCCCGGCCCGGATCGCGGGCTGTGAGGAGATCGTGATGGTCACGCCTCCCGGTGCCGACGGACGAGTGAACCCCTATATCCTCGCGGCGGCCAGAGTCGCCGGCATTACGAAGATTTTCAAGGTCGGCGGGGCGCAGGCCATTGCCGCGCTTGCCTACGGGACCGAGTCTGTGCCGAAGGTCTATAAGATCATCGGGCCGGGAAACGCCTACGTGGCGGAAGCCAAGAAACAGGTGCACGGCCTGGTCTCCACCGACACCGTGGCGGGCCCGAGCGAAGTCCTGATTGTCGCCGATGAGAACAACGATCCCCGCATCCTCGCGGCGGACATGCTTGCCCAGGCGGAACATGACCCGGATGCTTCGGCGATGCTGGTGACGGGTTGTGTGTCTCTTGCTGATCAGGTGGCGCAGGAGCTGGAAAAACAGCTGGCCGTCCTGCCGCGGCGGGAGATTGCGGGCGCTTCGCTCAAAAACAACGGAATGATCATCCTGACCGACGGAAGCATGGACATGGCCCTGGAGATCGCAAACCTCATCGCGCCGGAGCATCTTGAGCTCTGTGTGGAAGAACCGATGCAGTATCTGGGCAAGGTACGAAACGCCGGCTCCATTTTCCTCGGCCGCTACAGCCCGGAGCCTCTGGGCGACTACATGGCGGGACCGAACCACACGCTGCCCACCGGCGGCTCGGCGAAGTTTTCTTCACCGCTGTCCGTGGACGACTTTGTCACGGCGTCACAGTTTACCTGCTACACGAAGGAAGCGCTGAAAAAAATCGCCCCTTCCATTGTCCGTTTTGCCGGGGAAGAGGGCCTGCAGGGACATGCGCGAAGCATTCTGTCCCGTTTTGAGGGAAACACCGATGAGTAAGTATTTTACCGACCGCTTTGCGGCGCTGGTGCCCTATACCCCCGGGGAACAGCCGCAGGAGCGACAGTACATCAAGCTCAATACGAATGAATCGCCCTTTCCGCCCTCGCCGGGGGTCCTGAAGGCCGTGGAGGCGGAAGCGGGCCGGCTTCAGCTCTATTCCGACCCCGAAAGCCGCCTGGTGACCGAGGCTTTGGCCCGGCGCTACGGCGTGCGAAAAGACCAGGTCCTGGTGGGAAACGGCTCGGACGAGCTTCTGAACTTCGCGTTCATGGCCTACTGCGACGAGACCCATCCCGCGCTCTTTGCGGACATCACCTACGGCTTTTACCCGGTGTTTTCCGAAATTAACCGCCTCCCCTGGATCGAAGTCCCGCTGCGGGAAGACCTGAGCCTCCGGCCGGAGGACTATCTTGACCTGAACGGCACCGTTTTCATCGCAAATCCCAACGCGCCCACGGGCCTGGCCCTGCCCGCCTCCGAGATCGAGGCGATGCTGAAGGCCCGCCCGGACCGCATCCACGTGATCGACGAGGCCTATGTGGACTTCGGCGGAGAGAGCATCCCGTTTGTCGACCGGTATGACAATCTCCTGGTGATCCAGACCTTCTCCAAGTCCCGTTCCATGGCGGGGGCGCGGCTGGGCTTTGCCGTCGGCAATGCGGAACTCATCCGGGACCTGAACACCCTGAAGTATTCCACCAATCCCTATAACGTCAACCGCATGAGCGCCGCCGCCGGCGTTGCCGCGCTGCGGGAAGACGATTATTATGCGGAAAACGCCCGCCGGATCATGGAAAACCGTGACTGGACCATCGGGGAACTTCGCACCCTCGGCTTTGAGGTGACGGATTCCAGGTCCAACTTCATTTTTGCGCGCACGGACCGCATCGACGGCGAGGCGCTCTATCGCGGATTGAAGGAGCGCGGGATTCTGGTGCGCCATTTTGACAAACCGCGGATTTCGGCTTATGTCCGCATCACGGTGGGAACGCGGGAACAGATGGAAGCGTTCCTGCGTGAGACAAGATCACTGCTGGAGGAGAGAGACGGATGAGAACGGCGGAAACAGTGCGAAACACGGCCGAGACGAAGATCAGTCTCCGGCTGAATCTGGACGGAAGCGGCGAGAACAGCATTGACAGCGGCTGCGGCTTTCTGAACCACATGCTGACGCTGTTTTCAAGGCACGGCGGCTTTGACCTGGAGCTTCGCTGCGTCGGGGACACGGATGTGGATTATCACCACACCACCGAGGACATCGGCATCTGTCTGGGACGCGCCTTTCGCGAGGCGCTGGGCGACCTGAGGGGCATCCGGCGTTACGGAAGCAGGCTGCTTCCCATGGACGAAACGCTGATCCTCTGCGCGCTGGACATCTCCGGCCGTTCGGGCTTCTATCCGGAGCTCCGGATCCCGACGGAAAAGGTGGGCGATTTTGATACCGAGCTCTGTGCGGAGTTCTTCACGGCCTTCGCGAGGGAAGCGGGGATTACCCTGCACCTGCGCCAGCTCGCGGGGAGCAACTCCCACCATATTATCGAGGGCTGCTTCAAGGCCTTTGCCCGCGCCCTCAGCGAGGCGGCGTCCATCGACGAAAAGAATGCGGACCGTGTGCCCAGCACCAAGGGAGTCCTGGGATGATCGCGATTGTGGATTACGGGGTGGGAAACCTCTTTTCGCTGCGCTGCTCGTTGCAGAGCCTGAACCTGGACGCGGTAGTGACCGCGGACCCCGCGGCCATTCACAACGCCGACCGGGTAATCCTCCCGGGGGTCGGAGCCTTTGGCGACGCAATCGACAAGCTCCGCGCAACCGGTCTGGACCGGACCGTCCTGGAAGAGGCCGGGCGCGGCAAACCCCTTCTCGGCATCTGCCTGGGGATGCAACTGCTCTTTGACAAGGGCTATGAATTCGGCGAGCATGACGGCCTCGGCCTCCTGCGCGGCAGCGTGGTTCCCATGCAGGGCACCATTCCGCCGGAGCTGAAGATTCCCCAGATGGGCTGGAACGCCCTGATCCAAAAGCGCCCCCACCCGCTTCTTGCAGAGGTAAAGGAAGGGGACTGCGTCTATTTTGTCCATTCCTTCTAT
>CADAPN010000148.1 GCA_902789835.1 Oscillospiraceae bacterium | reverse complement strand
TTTCAGGCGAAGCATGATTTCGCCGAAGGTCATGAATTTCATAAGCACAGTTCCTCCGATCCCTTATTGTTTCTGAAGAAGATGGACGGCAAAGCCTCCGAACTCATCCTTCAGATAGACCGTGTTCAAGCGGTCGCCCTTGTATTTTGCCGTTGTCATATCCAGTGCAAAGCCGTGCTTCTCAAGCTCTGCCACGGCGGCTTCGATCTTGTTGGTGCGAACCGCGATATGCCCGTTCGCCCCGAGAAACATGGTCTTCATCACTTCAACGCCGGAACCTGCAAAGTTCGAGGAATTGCCTGCCTTCACGGCAAAGTCAAACGCCTCGCCGAGCTTCTCGCAGACTGCCTCGGCCGCTGCCGCATCCGGGCAGTTGATGCCCACATGGGCGACTTCAAAGCCGAGGACCGTCCTGCGCGCTTCGGCACAGAGCTGGGTCACCTTTTCAAAATTTCCCTCGGCGATGTCCTTTTTCGGCACGGTCCAGCTGCCCCCGACAGCGTGGATGATCGGGGAAGAGATGAACTCCGCCAGGTTGTCAGACTTCAGCGCCTTCAGACCGCCGTACACGTTGGCGGGGAAGAACTTCAGCACCTTCAGGTCATGCTTTTTCGCCATCATGATTTCCGTCGGGGTCACACAGCCGGGCGTGACGGCGATGCCGTTTTCCACGCACCAGGCCACGGTCTCCTCATCGTAGCCGGGCGAGACGATGAATTTTGCGCCGCAGTCCACGGCAAGCCTGCACTGCTCCAGGTTGATGACGGTGCCGGCACCGACCAGCATCTCGGGCACTTCCGATGCTACCGCACGGATCGAGTCGGCAGCCGCCGCTGTGCGGAAGGTGATCTCCATCACGTCGATGCCGCCGGCCAGCATGGCACGGGCGGTGGGGACCGCATCCTCTGCACGGTCCAGGACCACGACAGGGACGATGCCTGCTGCGGCCATTCTGCTTAATACATCCATTTCATACGCTCCTTTTGTGACAGCTTGCGTTTTGCATTTTTATTCGTTATAATTCATTCGGAAAAAATCTTTGATCGGAGAGACAGACGATGACCACGAACCGGGATGTGAAAGCACAGATTGAGGCCCTCTATCAGGACAGCGCCATTCGCGACCGGAAATACTATCCGGATTTCCGCCGCGCATGGAATTCCCTGCTGGAGGCCGCGGCGTCGTCAGAGGAGGAATACTTCCCGCCTGAGGCCGACTCCGTCATCACCATCCACAGCGATTACGGCGGGCTGAGCTTTGACTTTCACCTCGACCAGAAGAAGATGGCCGACTGGTACGACCAGGAGGTGCGCAGCAGAAAGCGTGTCGTCTTCGTTCCGAAACGCTTCCGGCGCAGCCGCTCAGGGCAGCTGAGCTTCCATGAGTCGCTCTGCCGCAGCTATCCCGAACTGCCGGAGCCGGCGCTCGCGGAGAGCGACCGGAACATCATGGCCTGTGCCATGCCGGGCCTGCCGCCGGAGCTTCACATCGTCTACGGGAACAAGTGGCTTGCCGGGCGGAACAACCCGCTGCTTCAGCGGTCTCTTCCGCTGTTTCTGATCCAGACGGATTATGTCCCCGCCTTTCTGGCCACGCCCTTTGAAATCTGTCTGTATCTCTTCCTGATGGACTACTGCATTATTAAGGAAAACTACGGCCTGCTCTGACCGGCTGCAGGTGGGTCAGCGCATGTCGGTCGGCAGGAAGTTGTCCATGTCGTCAAAGGCCTGATTCTCTCCGCCCATCGCCCAGATGAAGGTATAGGCTGCGGTGCCCGCACCCGCATGGATCGACCATGACGGCGAAATGACGGCATCGTAATTCTGCATGACGATATGGCGGGTTTCCTGCGGCTGCCCCATCATATGAAAGACGACGTTTCCCTCCGGAATGTTGAAGTAGGTGTAGACCTCCATCCGGCGCTCATGCGTGTGGGCTGGCATGGTGTTCCAGACGCTGCCCTCGTCCAGCTGGGTAAGGCCCATGGAAAGCTGACAGGTTTCGAGGACGTCGGGGTGGATGAACTGGTTGATCACGCGCTTGTTGCTGGTGGCGGCGTCTCCGCAGGGGCGCTTGTTGGCATCGCTGAAGGACAGGAAGGTGGTTTTGCAGGCCCTGTGCGCCGGTGCCGAGACCAGATAAAAGCGGGCCGGGTTTTCCGGATCGTCGCTCCCGAAGCAGACCTCTTTTGTCCCCTTGCTGATATAGAGGCAGTCTTCAAAGCCCAGTGAGAAATGCTCGCCGTCAGCCTCAACAAAGCCCCGGCCGCCGAGATTAAAGAGCCCTGCCTCCCGCCGCTCCAGAAAATAGGACGTGCCGAAATTTGCCCAGACATCGATCCCCCGGTCAATCGGCAGAACCTCATGAACCGGCATGATGCCGAGCACGACCATGCGGTCAACGTGCGAGTATGTCGCCTGCACGGTATCCGGCTGATAGAGCCCCGAGATCAGGAATTCTTTTCTCAGCTCCTCGGTGGTATAGCGCCGGACATCCTGCGGACCGGCGGAATATCTGATATCCATAGAATCGAAAACTCCTTTTTAACCGTAGAAAACCGGACGGTGCGGGGTGTCCCGCCCCGTCCGGTGCGTTTATGGCTGACAGGGATTATGCCAGGCCGAGTGCGTTCGGAATCCACATGGACAGCGCCGGCACATAGGTGATCAGCAGCAGAGAGATCAGAATCACAATGAAGAACGGCAGCAGCATGTGGATGATCTGCTCGATCTTGACATTGTGCGTCCGGCAGCCTGCGAACAGAATGGCACCCACGGGCGGCGTCAGCGTTCCGACACAGAGGTTCATGATCATCATCAGACCGAAGTGAACCGGGCTCATGCCCCAGGTCTGCACGATGGGCAGGAAAATCGGCGTGAAGATCAGCACCGCCGGCGTCGGATCCATAAAGCAGCCGATCACCAGCAGAACGATGTTCATGATCAGCAGAATGACGTACTTGTTGCTGGTCAGACCGAGCAGGGCATTTGCCACCTCCGCCGGGATATGGGTGTAGGTCATGACAAAGCCCATGATGC
Source organism: Oscillospiraceae bacterium (assembly GCA_902789835.1). The sequence goes on along the minus strand of CADAPN010000148.1, from coordinate 3,570 downwards.
CCGAGACACAGACCAGATATTCGATGACGGCCGTCGTTTTCACACTGCTCCAGATGATCCGGGGCAGATCCTTAACCGTGATGTTGCGGTAAATAAAGCTCAGAATCAGCGAGTAGGCAACCGCGATCGCCGAGCCCTCGGTGGCGGTGAAGATGCCGCCGAGGATACCGCCGATGACGATGACGATCATCAGCAGGCTGGGGATGCCGTCCCAGAGCGTCTTCAGAACGAACTTGGCCGTATAGTGTTCGGTGCTGGTATAGCCCCGCTTCTTTGCCATGATGCCTGCCACGATCATGCAGGCGAGACCCCACAGAATCCCGGGGACATAGCCCGCCATGAACAGCGCGGCAATGGAAACGGAACCGGCCACCGTCGAATAGACGATCATGATGTTGCTCGGGGGGATCATCATGCCCGTCGGACCGGAGGCAATGTTGCAGACCGCGATGTATTCATCGGAATAGCCCTCTTCCTTCTCCAGAGGTCCGAGAATACCGCCCATGGCCACCGCCGCGGCAACGCCGGAGCCCGACATGGCACCGAAGAGCATGTTCGCGACGATGTTGGTCTGGGCCAGCGCGCCGGGCAGACGGTGCGCCACCAGCTTGGCACAGCCGACAAGCCTGCGGGCGATGCCGCCCGAGTTCATCAGGTTGCCGGCCAGGACAAAGAAGGGAATCGCCAGCAGGGAGAAGGAGTTCACGCTTTGGAACATCTTCTGCGCCGCTATGATCAGCGCGTTCTGCCCGGGCATGATGATGTACAGCGCCACGGCAGAGCCCATCCCGATGCTCAGGCCGATGGGGAAGCCGATGGCCAGCGTAACAAAGATGAGCACAATCATGACCGTTCCGGCCAATGCAATCGTTGTCATACCTCCACCTCCCGTCAGGCTGTCCCGCCGAGGGGATCGCCGGTTTCACGCTTGCCCTGCTGATAATCACGGATCGAGCAGATGCAGTTGTAGACGGCGTAGTACAGCGTGATGACGCCGGTAAACGGCACCGAGGTGTACAGAATCGCCATCGAGATGTGCAGCGAGGGGTCGATGCGGTTGACCTGGGAGGCGGTGTACTTCCAGCCGCCGTAGACGCAGACCAGCAGAATAAACGCAAAAAGACAGACGTTCGCAATGACCTCGACGATCATGTTCAGCTTGGGTGAAAACTTATCCTTCAGCAGATCGATGGTCAGATGCTCGCGCGAGCCGTATACATAAGCGCTGCCGAACATGATCATCCAGACAAAAAGATATTGGGAAAGAGCCTCGGAAAAGGGGCTGGGCGCGTTGAACACGTAACGGGTGATCACCTGGTAAACGACCAGGATCGTCATGATTCCCAGTGTGACGGTTCCGAGGATTTCCAGAATCTTGTTTAAAACGTTCTTGATGGCATCAAGGGCCTTCATGGAAACCTCCGTCATTTTTCTCTGTGAAGCCCGCCGCGGTACAGCCGGGTTCGCCGCCGCGTTCGGGTTTCAGCCGTTTTGGAAGAATACCGGCCCACAGCGTGCTGCGGACCGGTATGGCTGTACCGTTATTTTTCGGATTTACTTGGCATCCGCGTCGGTTTCACGCAGGGAAAGAATCAGCTCGTACATGCCCTTGGTAATGTCGCTCTTCTCCGCGTTTTCCTTGATCAGATCCTGGCACAGGGCCTGGAAGGCGGGAATGTCGGCCTCGGAGAAGGTGACACCCAGCTCTTCGCCCTTCTTCTGGTTCTCAACGGCAGCTTCGGCGACAAGGTCAAAAGCATAGGGGATGGAGTCCTCGCAGACCTTGCGCAGGGCAGCCTGATCCTCCGGGCTCATCTGGTCGAGGATCATCTTGGAAATGACCAGTTCGTCGGGCAGCAGCAGGTGGCCGGTGTAGTTGTAGTACGGGGCGACCTCATACTGGACCAGGTCGATGTAGGTGTTGATGTTGTTTTCCGCACCGTCAAGGGTCTTGGTCTGGATGGCGGAGTACACATCGCCCTGCGCCATGGCAACGCCGGAGCCGCCCATCGCGTTCATCATGTTCAGGCAGGTGTCGGAGCCCATGACACGGATCTTGAGGCCCTTCAGCTCTTCCGGTGTGGTGACCGGGCCGTCACGGGTGTAGAGGTTGCGCGCGCCGAGAGAATAGGTGCTCAGGACGACGAAGCCGTGGTCCTCGGTCGTGGCATACAGCGCCTTGAGGGCGTCGTCGTTGGATTCGAAGACCTTCTCCTGGTGGTCGATGGAGTCATAGACATAGGGGGTGGCGATGATGGCAAAATCAGAGCTGTAGGGCTCGATGATGGCGTTGCCGACGAGGGACATGTCGAGGGCGCCGATCATGACCATCTCCAGCGTCTGAGCCTGGTCGCCGAGAGAGGCGTCGGGATAGATCTCCAGCGAGTAGCGGCCTTCCGTGGCATCGTAGAGATCGTCGCTGATTTTCTCAAGAACAGCGTACTCGGGGTTGGCAGAGCTCTGGTTGAAGGCGACCTTCAGGACCGTCTTGCCGACCTTGGCGTCGTCCGCAAACGCGGTCGTGCCCAAAGCCGCAACCATGGTCAGAACCAGCAGCAGCGCGAGAAGTTTTTTCATGATTTTCCTCCTAGAATGATGATTTCGGTATGTCAAATACCGATCCGTTTTTTCCGGACCGCTTCCGCATCCCATGTCCGAAAGCATGTCCGACATTACGGAAATATTGTAATTCCCGCCGCTCCGGGCGTACATGGTTAATCTGATCCTCTTTATGCACAAAACGGATATCCTTCCGCCGACATGCTTTTTTTCTTCCGAAAAAAGTAATAATATTTCAGAGGCGGTTCTCCCGCCCGTTTCCGTCCGTCCGCCCATGTGTCCCGTACTCCCGAAAGGAGCCCCCTCTGTGAACGAGATTCTCTATTCCGGCAAGCATCTTCTGACCTATTCCGTTTCCCGGCACCAGCATGACAGTCTGGAGCTGATTTACTGCACGGGCGGTTCCGGCCTGCTGGTATTTGACGACTGTACATTTGCGTACCGCGAGGGGGACGTTGCCGTGATTCCGCCGCATGTCGCCCACTCCAACCAGAGTGAAAGCGGTTTTACCAACATCCATATCAACATGAAGAACTCCACCTTTCTGCCGAAACACCCGGTTTTGATCCAGGACGACAGCAATCATTTTATCCGCAACGCCTTTCATGCGGTTTTCTACCATTATTCCGATCTCAGCAGCCGCAGCGCCTCGCTGCTTTCCGCGTACGGCGCGCTGATTGCCAGCTATCTGACGGCCTATCAGCGTGTTACCCCGCACAGCAGCATCGTGGAGGAAATCGAACGGACCATCATCCGCAATTATCCGGACTGCAATTTTGAACTGGACCGGTATCTTCGCTCGATCCCGTTCAATTATGATTATCTGCGAAAGCTCTTCCGGAAGGAGCTGGGCGTGACCCCGCTTCAGTATCTGAACGACAAGCGGCTGCAGGCCGCGGCGGAGTATCTCTGCTCGGTATTTCACGACGGCAGCAGCATCTCGGAGATCTCGCACCAGTGCGGATTCCGGGAACCGCTGTATTTTTCCCGCATGTTCAAAAAGAAATACGG
>CADAPN010000147.1 GCA_902789835.1 Oscillospiraceae bacterium | reverse complement strand
CGCAAGACGAAGAACCGCACCGATAAGTTCATCGTCAAGCGCCGCAACGCGAAGTAAGGAGGGAAAACGAAATGAGCAGAAGTATCAAGAAAGGCCCCTACGCCGCTCCCGAGCTGCTGAAGAAGGTCGACAAGATGAACCAGAGCGGAAACAAGCAGGTCATCAAGACCTGGTCCCGCGCCTCTACGATTTTCCCGTCCTTTGTCGGACATACGATTGCCGTCCATGACGGACGCCGCCATGTTCCCGTATATGTCACCGAGGATATGGTCGGACACAAGCTCGGCGAATTTGCGCCGACCCGTACGTTCCGCGGCCACGCCGGAAGCAAGACCGGCAAGTAAGGAGGAGAAGCAATGGATGAGAAAAAGATTGCCCGTGCGGAGCACAAATACGCACGCATTTCTCCCCGCAAGGTCGAGATCATCTGCAACATGATCCGCGGCAAGGACGCAAAAGTCGCCATGGCCATGATGCAGAACACGCCGAAGGCCGGCTGCGAGCTGATGGTCAAGGTCCTCAAGAGTGCGATGGCGAATGCCGAGAACAACTTTGAGATGGATCCTGAAAAGCTCTATGTTGCCGAGACCTAGCATCAACAAACGCACCAGCCACATCATGATCGCCGTGGCTGAGAGAGACTGAGGGAAGGAGGCAGAATTATGGGACAGAAAGTAAATCCGCACGGCCTTCGCGTCGGTGTTATTAAGGACTGGGATTCCAGATGGTATGCCAGAGAAGACAAGGTCGGCGACCTGATTGTTGAGGATTTCAAAATCCGCGGGTATCTGAAGAAGACCCTTTATTCCGCCGGTGTCCCCACCATCGAGATCGAGCGCGACTCCTCCAAGGTCCGCATCTACATTCACTGCGCCAGACCCGGCGTCGTGATCGGCAAGGGCGGCCAGGAGATCGAGCGTCTCCGCCAGGAAGTGGAAAAGCTGATCGGCAAGCCCGTCGCTCTCTCGATCGTCGAGATCCGCACCCCCGACACCAACGCGCAGCTGGTTGCCGAGAACATCGCGCATGAGAAGCGCATCGGCTTCCGCCGTGCGATGAAGAACGCCATGGGCCGCGCCATGAGAATGGGCGCCCGCGGCATCAAGGTCAAGTGCGGCGGCCGTCTCGGCGGTGCTGAGATTGCCAGAAGCGAGACCTATCACGAGGGAACCATCCCCCTGCAGACCATCCGTGCCGACATCGACTACGGCTTTGCCGAGGCCAACACGACCTACGGCCGCATCGGCGTCAAGGTCTGGATCTACAAAGGCGAGGTCCTCTCCCAGACCCTGCGCACAACCCCGCGCACGATGGATCTTTCGAAGCCGGCAGGCGAGCGCCGCCGCAGAGACGACCGCCGTCAGGGCGATCGCCGTCCGGGCGGATTCAACCGTGACCGCGGCCAGGGCGGCGAGCGCCGTCAGGGCTACGGCAGCAGACCTGCGGGTCAGGGCGGCTACAACCGCGGACCCCGCCCGGCTGCTCCCGTGAAGGAAGGAGGCAACAACTGATGTTAATGCCCAAGAGAGTCAAATACCGCAGAGTTCAGCGCGGCCGCATGAAGGGCAAGGCTACCCGCGGCAACAGCGTGACCTACGGTGAGTTCGGCCTCGCCGCACAGGAGCCCGGCTGGATCACCTCGAATCAGATCGAGGCAGCCCGTATCGCCATGACGCGCTACACCAAGCGCGGCGGCCAGGTCTGGATCAAGATTTTCCCGGATAAGCCGGTTACCGCGAAGCCGGCCGAGACCCGTATGGGTTCCGGTAAAGGCGCGCCCGAATACTGGGTCAGCGTTGTCAAGCCCGGCAGAGTGATGTTTGAGATTGCCGGTGTTCCGGAAGATGTTGCCCGTGAGGCGCTGCGTCTGGCCAGCCACAAGCTGCCGATCAAGACCAAGATCGTCGCGAAGGCAGAGACAGAGAATGGTGGTGAAGATGATGAAGGTTAATGAAATCCGTTCCAAGTCCGTCGAAGAGCTCGAGAAGACCCTCGTCGATCTGAAGAAGGACCTGTTCATGCTCCGCATGCAGCATGCCACCAATCATCTTGACAATCCCACACGGATCTCCGCGACCCGCCGTGATATCGCTCGCGTGAAGACCGTGCTGCGCGAGAAGCAGAACTGAGGAGGTAAGCAGGAATGAATAACGAAAGAACTACTTCCCGTAAGACCCGCGTAGGCAAGGTTGTCTCTGACAAGATGGACAAGACGGTCGTTGTGATCGTGGAAGACCGCGTTGCACACAAGACCTACAAGAAGATTATCGGACGGACCTACCGCCTGAAGGCGCATGACGAGAACAACGAATGCGGCGTCGGCGATATCGTCCGCGTGATGGAGACCCGCCCCCTGTCCAAGGACAAGAGATGGCGCGTGGTCGAGATCGTTGAGAAGGCCAAGTAAGGAGGCAACAGAGAATGATTCAACAGGAAACATATCTGAAGGTTGCCGACAATACCGGCGCCAAAGAACTGAAATGCATCCGCGTTCTGGGCGGCTCCCGGCGCAAGTATGCGAGCATCGGCGATGTGATCGTCTGCTCGGTGCGCAAGGCCGCGCCCGGCGGCTCTGTGAAGAAGGGCGATGTCGTGAAAGCGGTTGTCGTCCGCACCGTCAAGCCGGTTCGCCGCGCAGACGGCACCTATGTCCGCTTTGATGAGAACGCTGCCGTGCTCATCAACACCGGCGACAAGAACCCCCGCGGGACCCGCATTTTCGGGCCCGTGGCCCGCGAGCTTCGTGACAAGGAATACATGAAGATCCTGTCTCTGGCTCCCGAAGTGATCTGATGGAGGATACGGACAATGAAGATTAAAAAAGACGATAAGGTCGTTGTTCTCTCCGGCAAGGACAAGGGGAAACAGGGGAAGGTTCTGAGTGCCGATCCGAAGGGCGCAAAGGTCATAGTGGAAGGCGTCAATGTTGCCACCAAGCATCAGAAGCCCCGCAAGCAGGGCGAAGAGGGCGGCATCATCAAGCTTGAAACCCCCATCTATGCGTCCAAGGTTCAGCTGGTCTGCCCGAAGTGCGGCAAGGCCACCCGTGTCGGCTTCAAGGTCGAGAACGGAAAGAAGACCCGCATCTGCAAGAAGTGCGGCGCAGAAGTCTGAGAGAAAGGAGAACTGAAATCATGACCAGAATGAAGGAAAAGTATGTGAAGGAAGTTGCTCCCGCTCTCATGGAGAAGTTCCAGTACAAGTCCGTCATGCAGATCCCGAGAATTGACAAGATCGTCGTCTCGGTCGGCTGCGGCGACTGCAAGGACAATGCCAAGGCTCTCGATGCCGTCATCAAGGACATCTCGGCCATCACCGGCCAGCATGCGGTTGCGACAACGGCGAGAAAGTCGGTCGCCAACTTCAAGCTGCGTGAAGGCATGAAGGTCGGCGTGAAGGTCACCCTTCGCCAGGACCGCATGTGGGAGTTCCTGGACAGGCTTCTGAACGTGGCGCTGCCCCGTGTGCGTGACTTCCGCGGCATCTCGGCCGATGCTTTCGACGGACGCGGCAACTACAGCCTCGGCCTGAAGGAGCAGATCATCTTCCCCGAGATCGAGTATGACAAGATTGAGAAACTGCGCGGCATGAACATTGCCATCACCACGACCGCAAAGACCGATGAGGAAGCACGCGAGCTTCTGCGTCTGATGGGCGCTCCGTTTGTCGGCTAAGGAGGAAGAAAACATGGCTAAGAAATCGATGATTCTCAAGCAGCAGAGAGACGCAAAGTTCTCTACCCGCAAGTATAACCGCTGCAAGATCTGCGGCCGTCCTCACGCCTATCTGCGCAACTACGGCATCTGCCGTATCTGCTTCCGCGAGCTGGCCTACAAGGGCCAGATCCCGGGCGTCAGAAAAGCCAGCTTCTAAACCGCGCGCATCCGCCCGGCGGGATTCCCGTTCCGGGCAGATGCAGACATAAAGACATTGAAAGGCCGCGTTCAATCAAGCATTGACCCGGAACCTCAATGATATCACCGGGTTTCCCGGTAACTCTGAACAAGGAGGATAAACCATGCAAATCACCGATCCCATTGCAGACATGCTGACCCGTATCCGCAACGCCGGAACCGCAAAGCATGAAACCGTTGACGTCCCCGCTTCCAAGATGAAGAAGTCCATCGCCGAGATTCTTCTGAACGAAGGATACATCAAGGGCTATCAGGTCCTTGACGACGGCACCCAGGGCGTCATCCGCATCACCCTGAAGTATCTCCCCGGCAAGGAGAAGGCCATCCAGGGCCTCAGGCGTGTCTCGAAGCCCGGCCTGCGCGTGTATGCCGGCGCCGACGAGCTGCCCAGAGTCCTCAAGGGCCTCGGCATTGCCATTATCTCAACTTCCAAGGGCGTCATGACCGACAAGCAGGCCCGCAAAGAGCATGTCGGCGGCGAAGTCCTTGCATTTGTCTGGTAAGGAGGGCGAAAGAATGTCTCGAATCGGAAGAGCCCCCATTACCGTACCGGCAGGGGTTGAAGTAAAAATCGATGAGCACAACCACATCACCGTCAAGGGACCGAAGGGCACGCTGGAGCGCGACCTGGTTCCCCAGATGAAGGTAGAGCTCGACGCAGGCGTCCTCCACGTTGTCCGCCCGGACGACACGAAGGAGAACCGTTCCCTTCACGGTCTGACCAGAACCCTGATCGACAACATGGTTGTCGGCGTGACCAACGGCTTTGAAAAGAAGCTGGAGATCAACGGCGTCGGCTACCGTGCAGCGAAGGAAGGAAAGAACCTGGTCATGAACCTCGGCTACTCGCACCAGATCACCGTGCCCGAGACCGAGGACATCCAGATCGACGTTCCCGATGCCAACCACATCGTGATCAAGGGAATTGACAAGCAGAAAGTCGGCCAGTTTGCAGCAGAAGTTCGTGGCAAGAGACCTCCGGAACCCTACAAGGGCAAGGGAATCAAGTATGACTACGAAGTTGTCCGCCGCAAAGAAGGCAAGACCGGCGCCAAGTAAACGGAGGTGTGCCTGAATGATTAACAGACCCGATACGCGCGCACAGCGCATGAAGCGTCACAGCAGAGTACGCAGCAAGATCTCGGGTACGCCCGAGCGTCCGCGGCTGAGCGTGTTCCGCAGTGAGAACAACATCTATGCGCAGATTATTGACGATGTCGCAGGCAGCACCCTGGTCTCCGCCTCCACGGTGGAAAAGGGCTTCGAAGGCAACGGCGGCAATGTCGAGGCTGCAAAGAAGATCGGCGCTCTGGTCGCAGAGCGCGCCCTGAAGAAGGGCATTGAAGAGGTCGTTTTCGACCGCGGCGGCTACATCTATCACGGCCGCGTCCAGGCTCTGGCCGACGGCGCACGTGAAGCCGGCCTGAAGTTCTGAGGAAGGGGGAAAACGAAAAATGGCTTACAACAATGACAGAAGAGAGCGCCGCGGCAGAGACGAGGCTCCCTCCGAATTTATTGAAAAGGTAGTTTCCCTCAACCGTGTCAGCAAGACCGTCAAGGGCGGCCGCGTGGCGAAGTTCTCGGCCCTTTGCGTCGTCGGCGACGGCAAAGGCCGTGTCGGCTTCGGCATGGGCAAGGCAAGCGAAGTCTCCGAGGCGATCCGCAAGGGTCTTGAGGATGCCAAGAAGAACATCGTGACCATCACCCTGAGCGGAACGACCATTCCCCATGAAGTGATCGGCGCTTTCGGCGCCGGCCGCGTCCTGCTCAAGCCCGCACCGGAAGGCACCGGCGTTATCGCCGGCGGCGCTGTCCGTGCCGTAGTGGAAGCAGCCGGCATCAAGAACATCCGTACCAAGTGCCTGCGCACCAACAACCCCGCGAACGTTGTTGCCGCTACGATGGAAGGACTCAGGTCCCTGCGCGATGCAGCCCAGGTTGCAGCCGTCAGAGGCAAGAGCCCCGAAGAAATCGGTTAAGGGAGGGCGTGCATCATGGCGAATCTCAGAATAGATCGGCAACGAGACCGTACAGCCCGACAATCCCCAGACCCGCGGCAAGATCGCCAAGATCGGCTATCTGCTGAAGGTCACCGAAGAATAAGGAGGGCGAGAGCATGCAAATTCATGAACTTTCTCCCATGCCCGGCTCCACGCATGTCGATAAGCGCAAGGGCAGAGGACATGGAACCGGAAACGGCAAGACAGCCGGCCGCGGTCACAAGGGTCAGAAGGCCCGCAGCGGCGGCGGTGTGCGGATCGGATTCGAAGGCGGTCAGATGCCTCTGGCCCGCCGTATCCCGAAGCGCGGATTCAACAATATTTTTGCAAAGCCTCTGGAGGCAGTCAACGTTTCCGCTCTTGACAAGTTTGAAGACGGTGAAGTTGTCGATGCCGCAGCGCTGCTTAAGAAGGGAATCCTTTCCAAGTGCAGCTACGGCGTGAAGTTCCTGGGTGAAGGGGACGTAACCAAAAAGCTTACAGTAAAGGCTGCTGCTTTCTCCGCAACCGCGAAAGAGAAGATCGAAGCGGCCGGCGGAAAGGCAGAGGTGATTTAAGTGCTTCAGACACTGCGCAATGCCTGGAAAATCGAAGAGCTTCGCAAGAAGATTCTCTTCACCCTGGTCATCGTCCTGCTGTACCGGCTCGGCAATGCCGTCCCGGTTCCCTACGTCAACACGACGGCTCTGCAGTACTACTTCGCACAGCTCCAGAACACGGGGGCCTTTACAACGTCATGTCGGGCGGCGCGTTCTCAACGGCAACCATCTTTGCCCTGAGCATCCAGCCCTACATCAACGCCAGCATTATTATCCAGCTTCTGACCATTGCCATTCCCGCTCTTGAACGGATGGCAAAGGAAGAGGGCGAGGAAGGACGCAAGAAGATCGCCTCCATTACCCGTTATGCCACTGTCGGCATCGGCCTGCTGATGGGCTTTGCCTATTACATGCTGATGAAGAACAACGGCCTTCTGGATCCGGAAGCGCAGAACAGCGTGTTTGCTGCGATCGTCGTTATCCTTACCTTCACCTCCGGCTCGGCCCTGATCATGTGGCTGGGCGAGCAGATCACGGAGTTCGGCATCGGAAACGGTATTTCGATCATTCTGTTCTCGAGCATCGTTTCCCGTCTCCCGCGCAGCATCGTCTCCCGCGCAGCATCATCCAGACCATTTCCAACGTCATCAACGGATCTCTGAAATGGTGGGCGGCGGTGCTGGTCTTCCTCGGCGCGCTGGTACTGATCATCCTGATCGTGTTTGTCAACGATGCTGAGCGCCGTCTTCCCGTCCAGTATGCCAAGCGCGTCGTCGGACGGAAGATGTACGGCGGACAGAGCACGTATCTGCCGATGAAGGTGAACATGTCCGGCGTTATGCCGATCATCTTCGCACAGTCGATTGCCATGCTTCCCGCTACGATTGCCGCCCTCGCAGGCAGCAAGAGCGACGGCTGGTTCATGAAGCTGTTCGATTCCACCTCGATCACCTACGCGCTGATCTACTTCCTGCTGATCATCTTCTTCGCGTACTTCTACTCCACGATCCAGTTTAACCCGGTCGAGGTCGCGAACAACCTGAAGAAGAACGGCGGCTACATCCCGGGCTTCCGTCCCGGCAAGCCCACCAGCGAGTTCATTCAGAAGGTTCTGAACAAGATCACGCTGTTCGGCGCGATCTATCTGGGCATCGTTGCCTGCACGCCGATTCTGATTTCGCATTTCTCGAATGCGGAAGCGCTGACCGGCCTCAGATGATGATGCGCAATTACAAGGGCTTCCTGTCCTGAGGAGAAAACCGGCATGAAACTGATTCTTCTCGGTGCACCCGGTGCCGGCAAAGGCACCCAGGCAGAAATCCTCAGCAATCTTCTCAGCATCCCGACCATTTCGACAGGAAATATCCTGCGTGCGGCCATGAAAAACGGAACGCCCGTAGGGCTGCAGGCCAAGGCCTATGTCGAATCCGGCAGGCTGGTTCCGGACGATGTCATCATCGGCATCGTCCAGGAGCGCCTCAGCGAGCCCGACTGTGCCGGCGGCTACATCCTGGACGGCGTTCCCAGGACAATTCCCCAGGCGGAAGCCATGGAGAAGCTCGGCATCGACGTGGATACCGCCCTGTCCATCGAGGTGGAAGACGAGGTCATTGTCAAGCGCATGTCCGGACGGCGTACCTGCAAAAACTGCAGCACCACGTTCCATGTCGTGAACAACCCGCCCAAGAAGGAAGGCCGCTGCGACCGCTGCGGCGGTGAGCTGAGCATCCGCAAGGATGACGCGCCCGAAACCGTGCGTGCCCGCCTGGAAACCTATCACAGGGAGACCGAGCCGCTGATGGCCTTCTACGAGGCCCGCGGCAAGCTGGTCAAAGTCAACAACCGTCCGACGATTGAAGAGACAACGGCTGCGATCCGCGCAGCACTGCATATCTGAAATGTCGGAAGCCATCTACATCAAGTCTGACGCGGAAATCGATGCCATGCGCGTTGCCGGCCGGATCACAGCCGGGGCGCGCAGCATCGCCCGCCAGGCAATCCGCGACGGAATCAGCACAAAGGAAATCGACCGTGAGGTTCGGGCCTATATTCTGAAAAACGGTGCAAAACCCACCTTCTACCGCTACGGCGGTTTCCCAGGAAACCTCTGTATCTCTGTCAACGAAGAGGTCATCCACGGCATTCCCGGTGCGCGTCGGATTCATACCGGCGATATCGTCTCGGTCGATGTCGGTGCATCGATCGGCGGTTTCACCGGCGACTGTGCAGGGACCTATCCCGTCGGCGAAGTTTCGGAGGAGGCCAGACGCCTGATGGAAGTCACCCGGCAGAGCTTCTTTGAAGCCCTCAAGGTGGTCAGGGAAGGAAACCGCATCTCGGACATCGGCGCGGCCGTGCAGGAATACTGTGAAAGCCGCGGATTCGGAGTCGTACGGGACTATGTCGGACACGGCGTAGGACGCCATCTGCATGAGGCACCGGAAGTCCCGAATTATGTTCCCAACAGACGGGAACGCCGTCCGAATCCCCGTCTTGTAAAAGGGATGTGCCTGGCGATCGAGCCCATGATCACAGCCGGCGACTGGCATATCCGGGTTTTGGACAATGACTGGACAGTGGTCACCGTTGACGGATCTCTCGCCGCTCATTATGAGAACACGGTCTGCGTGACCGACGGAGAACCCGAGATCCTGACGATGGCAGATGACATCTGAGACCGAATTTTGGAGGTTGCTGTTTTGGCTAAAGACGATGTAATTGAACTCGAGGGAACCGTTGTCGAGTCCCTGCCCAACACCATGTTTCAGGTGGACATCGGAAACGGACACATCATTCTCGCGCACATTTCCGGAAAGCTCCGGATGAATTTTATCAGGATTCTGCCCGGTGACAAAGTGACGGTTCAGATGTCTCCCTATGATCTGACCCGCGGCCGCATTACCTGGAGAAGCAAGTAAGGTTTTCAGTACTTCAAGTATGGAGGGAAATCAATGAAAGTCAGACCTTCTGTGAAACCCATGTGCGAAAAATGCAAGATCATCAAGCGCAAGGGGAAAGTCATGGTCATCTGCGAGAACCCCAAGCACAAGCAGAGACAGGGCTAAAGACAAAGCTCAAAGTTCAAAGTTCAAAGTGAAAAGACTGACGGATCTCCGCAGTACTTTCCATCAGAACCGAAGGCTTACACTTCTGCAGCTCCCTTCCGGCAGGAATAAGCTGCAGGGGCGGCAAAACAAGGTATAAAAAGAAAAACTGAAAGGAAGAAGCGTATTATGGCACGTATAGCCGGCGTTGACCTGCCGAAAGACAAGAGAATCGAAATCGGTCTCACCTATGTCTACGGGATCGGCAGAACCAGCGCAATGAAAATCCTGGAAAAAACCGGCATCAACCCCGATACCCGCGTAAAAGACCTGACCGACGAGGAAGAGTCCAAGCTGCGTGAGTGCATCGACCACGGATACATCGTGGAAGGTGACCTGCGCCGTCAGACGGCCCTCGATGTCAAGCGCCTCACCGAAATCGGCTGCTATCGCGGCCTTCGTCACCGCAGAGGACTGCCTGTCCGCGGCCAGAGGAGCAAGACCAATGCACGTACCCGCAAGGGTCCGAAACGCACCATCGCGAACAAGAAGAAGTAAAGGAGGGATATGACACATGGCTGCCAACAGCAATAAGAAAAAAGTCCGTACGCGCCGCAGAGAGCGCAAGAACATTGAAAAGGGCCAGGTTCATATCAGCTCTTCTTTCAATAACACCATGGTCACGGTGACCGATACGGCCGGCAACGCCATTTCCTGGGCATCCGCCGGCGGCCTCGGCTTCCGCGGCAGCAAGAAATCCACCCCCTTCGCCGCTCAGACAGCGGCCGAGACCGCAGCACGCGCTGCGATGGAGCACGGCCTGAAGACTGTTGAGGTCTTTGTCAAGGGCCCCGGCTCCGGACGTGAAGCCGCCATCCGCGCTCTGCAGACGGCGGGACTTGAAGTGACGATGATCAAGGACGTTACGCCCATCCCCCACAACGGATGCCGTCCTCCGAAACGTCGCCGTGTCTGATTGAAGGAGGGAATACGAATGGCTAAGAATACGCAGCCGATCGCCAAGCGCTGCAAGGCCCTCGGCATCAGCCCCGCAGTGATGGGCTATAACAAGAAAGAGACTACACGCAACAGCAATACGCAGCAGAGACGGAAGAAATCCGAATACGCCACCCAGCTCCAGGAAAAGCAGAAGGTGAAGTTCATCTACGGCGTGCTGGAGAGACAGTTCCTCGGTTACTATGAGAAGGCTGTCCGTATGCCCGGCAAGGCCGGCGACAACCTGCTGATCCAGCTGGAGAGCCGTCTGGACAACGTCGTTTTCCGCCTGGGCTATGCGACCACGCGCCGTGAAGCCCGCCAGCTTGTCAACCACGGTCACTTCACCGTGAACGGCAAGAAGGTCAACATCCCCAGCTATCAGGTCAAGCCGGGCATGGTGATTGAACTGAAGGAAGCCAGCCGCAAGATCGAGCGCTTCAAGGAGAACGTTGAAGCCAACTCGACCATCGTGGTTCCGAAATGGCTCTCCTTTGATGCGGCGAATATGGTCGGCAAGGTCGTCGCCGCACCGACGAGAGAGGACATTGAATTCCCGGTCGAAGAGCACCTCATCATCGAGCTGTACTCCAAGTAATTCATAAACCCTCATCCGAAGC
>CADAPN010000146.1 GCA_902789835.1 Oscillospiraceae bacterium | reverse complement strand
TTAGTTTAACACAGGAGGTTTTCTCTGCCATATACTAAAGTCTTTTTTCCTACCCCCAGTTGAACTGGGGGTTTATTAACGCCTATTCGGCTCCAAAAAAGCGGCGGTCCGGCAGCATCATAACTGCGCAGACCGCCGCTTCTGTTTTTGGGCAGCGGAATCCTGCTTCAACGGACTGACCTGACTGCATTGAAAAGAATCACCTTTATAACAATCCGTCCTCCATCAATACCGTGGGTTCAAGTCTCAGGCAGGTTTTCTATGATACCGAGCAATTCAGAATAAAAAGGCCGTACATTGTTTCTCTTCATCATCCCGCCCTGAAGCGACATATGATCGCCAATATACGGAGGCATAACATTCCAGATTCCGGGCTTCAAATCATTTTTGTCAAATTCAGTGCTGGGCGCGTTCATGGGAGCCCTTGCTGAAACCGTATTGACAAGTCCGTCGTTTTCTTTCCAGGACGCATCAATCTCAATGCCGCCCCTTGTTCTCCCGGAATAGCTGCCCATCTGAGTTGAGCTTTTGCGGAACATTCCTTCCATGATTGAACGGATTGGCTGATGGTTTCCATTCTCATCCGGCCGGCTTGCACTGCAGGGCACTGCAAAGTAATATGTTCCCGGAAGCGTCTCTATTCTTTCATTCAGCGCCAATGCATTGTCAATGTGCATATCATACGCCGCATAATCTTCGGAAGCCCGTCCATCCGGTTCTGACTTTTTCCTTGAGTTGAAAAGCTTTCCCATCATCGTATCCCATCCGGATACTTCCACAGCTTCTATATCGAAGCTTTCATCATCATGCATGTCGTATGCGGTCGTTCCGTTGGTCGGTGCGGCAAGCGTTACAAGCGCATGAATTCTTTCACCCTGTCCGCCTTCAAAGAGGGCCGACAGGTCTTCTTCCGCTGTAGCTTCGCGTTCTTCCTGCGATCCGTTTGCCAGCAGTTCGGAAAACAGTCGAATTGTTGCCCCTCCGAAAGAGTGCCCCAGGAGAACAATCTTTCTCCCGTCGCTCCAGTCCGGAATAAGCGGATCCTGTGAAAAATCTCTTTCAAATCGTTCATGTCCGCATTTCTCGCTGTGCGCTTTTCCGTAATCGACTACGGTCCCCGCCAGCTGTGCATACAGCTCACATACACGATCCCATGCGCTCCCATCGGGAGCGACGGATGCGGCGTAGCTGGAGTAGCCTTCACGATTCAGATATTTCATCAGATCCCCGCCCAGCATTCCCCAGTAAGGGATTGTTTTATAGGCTTCATCATAGCTGCCCCAGCCTGAGAGACCGTGAACGAAAACATATTCGTACCTGGATGGTTCTGCGGTATTCTGAGCTCTCGATCCGCAGGCTGAAAGGAACAGTACGGAAAGACACAGAAGCGCGGATAGTATTTTTCTGAAACTCATGCTCCCGGCATGCAGCGTCTTTTGATATTCATCCGTAAACACAGGGCAGCCTCCTTGCTCTGTTTTCCCTCAAAAAGCAAGTTCAAATCTTCGGATTTCTTCTTTTTGTCTGCTCTGAATATCAGGAAACACGATCGGCATTTGCCTAAGAAAGGGCAATCGGGTCCTTTTCGATCACAAGATCCGTGACCTCCCGGTCCGGGCAGACCTCAAGCCCGGCCAGGTGAAAGCGCTCCTTCAGCCAGTCGACGTTGCATCGCTTCTGCCCCAGCATCTGGGACAGCTTCTTCTCCGGAACACGGATGCTTACGAATTGACCTTTACAGTGCAGTTTCTCCATCTCCTGCTCTGCCCGATTGCGCAGGACGCGGCTGCGGACCAGCTCGCCCAGCGCCGGGTGATAGGCCCCCGCCAGGGCCGCCCCTCTGGAGAGCTCGTCTGTCGGGTTCAGGCCCAGGCGGATTACCGGGATCCCCGCCGCGTCAAACAGCGGCAGGAGCCTTGCGCAGACGCGAACCGCATCCTCCACCGTGTGCTCCCGGTATTCACCGCGGCGCCAGAGCCGTTCCAGCTCGGTCCCCCGGACGATCACGGTGGGGTAAATCCGCACTGCGTCGGGCTGCAGAGCAATGAGCTGCCGGGCGGTGTCCACGGCGCCGTCGTCATCATCCCCGGGAAGCCCGGTCATCATCTGCAGGACCAGCGAAAGGTCGGCTTCGCGGATCAGCTCCGACGCCCGGCGCACATCCGCCGCGCTGTGGCCCCGGCCGGACGCCCGGAGAACCGGCTCCTGCATGGACTGTGCCCCGAGCTCCACGGTTCCCACGCCGTAGCGCTTCAGCCGCTCCAGGATCTCCGCTGTGACGGCATCCGGCCGTGTGGAGAGGCGAATGGAAGAAACCGCGCCGCAGTCCATGGCGCGTTTTGCCGCTTCGAGATAAACCAGCTGCTGCGTCTCCGGGATCGCGGTAAAGCTTCCGCCGTAGAAGGCAAGCTCATAGGCTGCCCCCTGCGGCGGGTTTTCTGTCAGGCTGTTCAATTGCCGCAGCGCTTCTTCCGCCGCGGCGCCCGTGATCTCATGTTGGTTGCAGAACACGCAGGCATGCATGCAGCCGAGGTGCGGGATGAAGACGGGATAGATCCGGTTCCTGGCGCTCATGGCTGCAGTCTGCGGAGCGCGGAGCCCGCGGCGGCCTGTTCGGCCTCCTTCTTCGTATGGCCCTCGCCTTCGCCGGAGAGGACGCCGTTGACATACACCGCACAGGTAAAGTGCTTGTCATGGTCCGGTCCGCTCTCCCCCGTCATCTCATAGCGGATGCTGCTTCCGGTAACCTGCTGAACAAGTTCCTGAAGCTCCGTCTTGTTGTCGCGGCTCCGGCTGCGGATCTGTTCCTCCGCCTGATTCAGGACCCGGCTGCGGATAAAGGTTTCTGCCGACGCCATCCCGCCGTCCAGGTAGATCGCGGCGATAACCGCCTCCACCATGTCGGCAAGGATGCTCGGCCGCTCGCGGCCTCTGGATTTCTCCTCACCTTTCCCGAGGCGCATCCACCGGCCGAAGCCCAGCTCCGTCGCAACCCGGTGCAGGCTCTCCTCGCAGACCAGCTCCGCACGGATGCGGGTCATTTTCCCTTCCGGCAGCGCCGGTTCCCAGCGATAGAGAAGCTCCGCCGTCACCATTCCGAGGATAGAGTCGCCCAGGAATTCCAGCCGTTCATAGCACTCCGGGTGCTCCCGCGGGTGTTCGTTCACATACGAGCTGTGGGTCAGCGCCGTCTCCAGGAGCTTCCGGTTCTGAAACTGATATCCGATTTTCTCTTCCAGTTGCTGCACGGTTCTGTCTTACTCCGTTTTGAGTCTCATATAGTCGATGTTCGCCACGATATCGTCGATAAAGCCCGATTCGGCAAACTGCTTTGCCTGCCGGATCGCGGCGAAAAAGCTGTCCGCATTGGACGAGCCGTGGGCCTTGATCACCGGCTTCGAGATTCCGACCAGCGCGGTTCCGCCGACCTCATTCGGGTCCATGGAGCGCTTCATCTCGGCGAGGTCGTTCTTCAGCACCGCCGCCGCCAGCTTGTTTTTCGTGCTCTTGTAGAAGGTGCCCTTCAGCGCCTTCATGATATACTTGATGGTGCCTTCCGTGGTCTTGAGCATGACGTTGCCCGTAAAGCCGTCCGTCACCACCACGTCCGCCTCACCGGTAAAGACGCCGGTTCCTTCCACGTTCCCGATAAAGCGGATCCGCCCTTCGTCATGGGCCTTTTTCAGCAGGGCAAAGGCCTGATGCTGAAGCTCGCCGCCCTTGGTGTCCTCCGTTCCGACATTCAGCAGGCCGATCCGGGGATTCGGGATATTCATCAGCTTCTTGGCATAGAAGCTTCCCATGAAGGCAAACTGCAGAAGATACTCCGCCGTGCACTCCACATTGGCGCCGCAGTCGATGAGCATGACGCCGTGCTCTCCCGCGGGGAGCACCGGGGCAAGCGCGGCGCGGCGAATCCCGTGGATTCGCTTGACCGTGAGGGTTGCGCCGGTGAGCAGCGCGCCGGTACTGCCGGCGGAGACCACCGCGTCTCCTTCCCCGTCCTTGAGCATGCGCAGCGCCACCGCCATAGAGGAATCCTTCTTCCGGCGCGTTGCCGTACTGGGATCATCCTCCATGGTGATCACTTCGCGGGCATCCACGATCCGGACGGCCTCCTTCTCGCTCCCATCAAGGCAGGCAAGAATCGCTTCTTTCTGTCCGACCAGCGTGATGTCCAGGCCGAGTTCGCTCTTGGCACGCATGGCGCCTTTGACGATTTCCTGCGGGGCGTTGTCTCCGCCCATCGCGTCAACGAGTATTCTCAACATGGAAAACCTCCTTTTTCATCCGTTCTTCCAGAATGGCGAGAGAACGCCGGGAGATCTCGGCATTCTTGTTTCGTTTTCCCTTCACCCGGTAGTCCAGGCTTTTGATGATTCCGAAGTTGATGTTCATCGGCTGAAAATCGCCGATGCTGCCCTGCGAGACATAGAGGCTGAGCGCCCCGATGGCCGTCTCCTGCGGGAAATCCACCGGTTCCAGTCCCAGGATCTCGGCCGCCGTCTCGATGCCCGTCAGCATGCCGGAGGCAGCCGACTCCACATAGCCCTCCACGCCGGTCATCTGTCCGGCAAAGCGGATTCGCGGCTGTGATCTGAGCCGATAATACCGGTCCAGAAGCCCGGGGCTGTTCAGATAGGTGTTGCGGTGCATGACGCCATAGCGCACGAAGTCCGCATTCCGCAGCGCCGGAATCATGGAAAAGACCCGCTTCTGCTCTCCCCATTTGAGGTGGGTCTGGAACCCGACCATGTTGAAGAGCGTGCCGTCGGTATTATCCTGCCGAAGCTGGACCACCGCGTAATCCTCTTTTCCGGTCCGCGGATTGCGCAGACCCACCGGTTTCAGCGGTCCGTAGCGCAGGGTGTCTTCTCCTCGCCGTGCCATGACCTCCACCGGCATGCAGCCTTCGAACACGCCCCCGTCGTCGAAGCCGTGTATCTCCGCTTCTTCAGCGGAGGCAAGCTCCCGGACGAAGGCCGTGTACTCTTCCTTCGTCATCGGGCAGTTTACATAATCCGCCGTTCCCTTGTCGTACCGGGAGGCAAAGTAGGCGTTTT
>CADAPN010000145.1 GCA_902789835.1 Oscillospiraceae bacterium | reverse complement strand
AGTCTCTCTATCAAACGGTTAACTGTCTCCGGTGCATCGGTATTGGAATTGTGTCCTGCCCCTTTAATCCATTCAATCGGAATGCCTGTTTTCTTATGCCATGCCTTATTGTATCGGATGCAAGAACCTGCATGGTCTTTTTCTCCGCAAATGAGAAGCACCGGACATCTGATCTCATATGGGAGATTGGCCGCCATTGCCTCTGCCAACATCCTGAATCCGTGACCGGAGATTTTGGCATACCAATCCTGATTGCCATCATAAACCATCATCATACTGTGCATCAGGTTTCTGCCATATTCCGATGTGGCAACACCGTTGGTTCCGCTCTTCAGAAGAGACCTCCACGGATAATGACGGTAAACCGGCTCCATTCTTTTAAGCATCCATATTTCAGCGGCAGTCACATATTCGCGCTGTAATGGTGCGGAATCGATAGAGACAAATCCTTGCAGTTTCTCCGGAAACAGCTGGGCATATGCCTGCCCAACATAGCCGCCCATGGATTGACCAATGATGACTGGTTTGTCGAAACCTTCCTGAATTAGTATCTCATCCAGCCACTTTGCTTTATCCATTAAGCTGAAGCTGAGGGTAAATGGCCATGATGAGGCATGTCCCGGTGCATCCCAGACAAGAACAGGATAGTGTCCTTCAAAATGCTCTATTTGTTTATTAAAAAGCCTGTGATCGGCGGTAAGACCGGGCAGAAATACCAATTGTGCTTTATTCTTTTCTGCGGTTTTATTCACCCAATAGTGTATATTGCCGCATGGCGTCATATAGGTGCGCTCAACCATAGCTGATCTCCCCCGCAAATTCCGATCTGTTTCACATATTTCTTCAGTTGCACCTGCTCAGTGATGCACCGATACTGTACGTTTCGGGAAATTCTTCTTCTCTCAAGGTACCGTAATATTCCAATATATCATGGTTACTTTCACAAGTCATGTAGGTGTAATGAATTCCGTTAGAAGATTCGGCCTGCACTTTGAATTCATCGGGAGCGATTTCTTCGAGACAGATGATTCTGTCGGTATGATCCGGAACATATTCTCCGTTTTTCATATGCCCATAGATGATTTCGCTATCTGTGAACTGCACATAATATTCCGGCTGGTTTGTCCCATAGTATTCATAGCCCATCGAAGCCGTCTGCCATGTTCCCGGAATCGTATTTTCGGCTGAATCGGTCGAGCCTTTCCGGTCCTTATTGCAGCCGGTCAGTGTTATCATAAACAGCAATACCGATACAAGTATCATAAATGGGATCTGAATTGAATTTTTCTTCATTTGCAAGCCTCCCCCCGCAAATCCCGATTTGTAACCATGATTCTACCATAACCACTTAATCGGCACAATTGCCAATTTTCACATTCCACACTATGAATTCAACATCCACCCTCTACAAGTCCATCTTTTCCGGCATCCACCGCTTCGAGGTCAAGGTGAACATCTCCGGCACCGACTACGGCATGGACGTGCTCACGTCGCTGAATAGCCGCCGGAGTGCCTTCGGTACCAGCTCTCCGCGGCTTGGTCTTGCCCCGTCGGGCGAGCTTGCGCTGTCGCTGTACGTGGAATCCGGCGCGGTCCCGCGCATGGCGACGATCCGACCGTACTTCCGTGTCGTGAACGACATCCGACAGTCCGAGTGGATTGCCAAGGGCGTCTACTTCGTCGACACCCGCGAGGCGGACACCACCACCGGCCTCCTGACGCTCCGCGCCTATGATGCCATGCTGAAAGGGGAGGTGAAGTACCCCTCCACCTCTCACACATGGCCCTATTCGGATATCAGCACCGTCCGGGAAATCGCGTCCTTCCTCGGCGTCGCCGTGGATGCGCAGACGTCTTCCCTCATGACCGGGGGCTACATGATCCCGCTGCCGGCCCAGTACACGATCCGCGAGACGCTCCGCTACATTGGGGCGCTCTACGGCGGAAGCTTCGTTGTCACGGACGCGAATACCCTGCGCCTCATCCCGCTCTGGTCCGTGAAGAGCACGGAGGACGCGCCGCTGGGCGGCACCCACCGCCTGACCGCGGCTTCGGCCTTCCCGGCCTGCACCGGCGTCCGCTTCCTCCTCGACAACGATCAGGAGCTCTTCGCCGGGGACGAGACCGGCTACGTGTATGAAATAAGCTGCCCCTTCGCCACCCAGGCGGCGGCCAACGCCCTCCTCACCAAACTCCGGGGCTTCGTCTACCGGCCTTTTTCGGCCGAGGCCGCGGTTGTGAACCCGGCCTGTGAGCTGGGGGACACCCTCTCCGTCCCGGACGGCCTGGGCGGCACCTTCCTCACCGGGCTCTTTTCAAGTGACCTGATCTTTGATTCCCTCTGCGCCGCCTCGGTCTCTGCACCGGAGGATGAAGAGCTGGATCACGAATACCCCTACATTCCCGCCTCCGAGCGAAGCTTCAGCCGGAAGATTCAGAACGTCCAGTCTGAGCTGACGCTCCAGGCCCAGCAGATCGCGGCCAAGGTCTCCCGCACCGGCGGCGATGCCTCCAGCTTCGGCTGGTATCTGGACGCGGACAAGTTCCAGCTTATCTCGAATGGCAGCGTCGTGATGCTGGTGAATCGAAACGGTTTGAGCCTGATCGGGGACCTGACCGCCAACAGCGGCACCTTCAACGGCACCGTGAACGCCAACAGCGGATCCATCGGCGGCTGCACCATTGAGAACGGCGTCCTCAAGGTTGCAAATGCAAACATTGACAACCTGAACGCCTCGAAGATCACGGCCGGCACGCTGGACAATGCCCGTATCAGGGATTATTCCCTCGGACCGAATAAGATCGACGATTACGCCATCACGAACCGGACAATCGATTCCCAGGCTGTGAGCTACGGCAAGACAAGCTTTCAGGGGACGCTGGATCAGGTGGGCACGAACAAGGCCAACATCGATACCCTCTACGGCTACTTCGAGGGCTCCGCCAGCTTCTCGTCGGTCCTCACCGGATCCCTGGCCATCAACTATCATTATCTCGGTCTGGAGACCATTACCATCGGCGGAGTCAATCGGAAGGTTGTCACATGGACTTAATCAGCTCAAAGCCCAATGAAATGGGTTTGAACTGAAGAGGACGACCAATGAAATGAATGAGCTTTCCCGACGCCTCGGGGAAGCGAACGATATGTAATTTGGGAGGACGATATGTTAACCATTGAGACCGCGCAGGGGACTTCGCTCCCCATCAACTGGATCGGCATCAGTGATCTGGACGGGAGCCTTCGCTTTGAGACATCGGAGCCCGACATAGCCACGCTCTTTTCAATTTTTTCTGATCCGGAGCACACCCGAACCTTGACCCGTGTCTTCGATGAAGACCGGAAAACCTTCGAGGGTTTCACCGGCTTCAAGGGCATCGAGCGCATGGGCACGGGAAATATTGTCGTGAGGTTATACCATGAGTAATGCATTATTGATTTTCAACCAGCTTCGCGCCGCCGGCGTTTCCCGTGCCGGAGCCCTCGGCCTGCTCGGCAACTGGAAAGCCGAGTCCGGTCTTGAGCCCTGCCGCCTGCAGAATGACTTCTCCGCAAACCGCATCTATTCCCACGCCTATACCGCTGATGTGACCGCCGGACGAATCACCCGCGCACAGTTTGCCCGGGACCAGAAGGGCTACGGCCTTGCCCAGTGGACCTATTTCAATTTCTCCACCGGCCAGGGGAGAAAGCTGGATCTCTACGACTTCTGGAAAAAGTCCGGCAAGGCTCTGGATGATGTGTCCATGCAGGTCTCCTTTGCCCTGCATGAGCTGACCACCGAGGCACAGTATGCCGGTCTCTGGCAGATCCTCCGGACCACGGATGACATCTGGACAGCGACGGATAAGGTCTGCCGCCTCTATGAGCAGCCCTATTACTGCAACGTCGACGCTCGCTTCCGCTACGCGAAGGAACTGGAGGCGGAAATCGAGGCGGAAATCTCAAAAAAACCCGAAGAAGAGCCCAACGTTAGTGGGTCTTCTTCGGAAAGGACGAGCAGCGGAGTGAATGAGCTTTCGTCACGCCTGACGGAAGCGAACGATACGAAGCTTGTGAGGACGACCTGGCCTCCCCGCATGATCGACAAGTCCATGGCCGGCACGGATGTCGCCGTGCTGCAGGCGATCCTGACCGCCCGCGGCTGCTACACCGGACCCCTGGACGGCATCTTCGGCGACGCTCTGGACGCAGCCGTCCGCAAGTTCCAGCTTGAGCATGATCTTGACCCCGACGGCGTCGTCGGCCCCTTAACCTGGCGAAAAATCTTATCTTTGGAGGATTGAAAAATGAAAGAATTCTGGAATGTGATCAAAGTGGCTCTCGCCGCTGTCGGCGCATGGCTTGGCTACTTCCTGGGCGGAAGCGATGGCCTGCTCTACGCGCTGCTGGTCTTCGTGATTGTGGACTATCTCACCGGTGTGATGTGCGCGATTGAGGACCGGAAGCTCAGTTCTGCCGTGGGCTTCCGAGGCCTCTGCCGGAAGGTGCTGACCTTCCTTCTGGTGGGCATTGCCCAGGTCCTGGACGTCCATGTGCTGAACCAGCCGGGAGTGCTGCGTACCGCCGTCATCTTCTGGGCGATTGCGAATAACGGCCTGAGTATCCTGGAGAATGCCGCCCACCTCGGCCTGCCTGTGCCCGAACAGCTGAAAGCGGTGCTCGAGCAGTTACACGACAGGGCAGGAAAGAGCGGCGAAACGGAAACGGTGGTCGGGGAAGAAGTAAGAAAGTAAAAGAGATCCCAGAGATAGGGCGTTAAGGCTCTGCCTCTGGGATTATTAGTTCTGTCTGCTATATTCTTTATAGGTGGTAACTCGGATAGAGGGGGTGGTCCGAACAACAGAAAAGTGGTTAATGATTTCCAGACTTCTGACGGTATGAAAAGGGAGAGGCCAAAATACCTCTCCCCGAATCAATTCTTTTCAATTCTAACCGCTGTGCCATTTGCACAGGCAAGGATCATGTTTTGACCCATGATATCCGGGAGCTGCTTTAGAAGAATAGTTTATCCCGGCTGCAGCAGATGTAATAGAGGTGATGTCTTTTCCGTAAGCATCCGTACAGAACATCCATGCCACAAGGTCATACTTGTCTTTGAAATGATAA
>CADAPN010000144.1 GCA_902789835.1 Oscillospiraceae bacterium | reverse complement strand
TTCTTATTGTAGCCCATCACTGCGGGGCTGATTCCGAGTGCCTTGCAGCGCTTGGCAATCGGCTGGGTATTCTTTGCCATAAGATTTCCCTCCTTCTCTTATACGCGGCGACGTTTCGGAGGACGGCATCCGTTGTGGGGGATGGGCGTAACATCCTTGATCATCGTCACTTCAAGTCCTGCCGTCTGCAGGGCGCGGATGGCGGCTTCACGGCCGGAGCCGGGTCCCTTGACGAAGACTTCAACCGTCTTCAGACCATGCTCCATTGCAGCCTTTGCGGCCGTCTCCGCCGCGGTCTGCGCGGCGAGGAAGCCCAGGAAATGGCGTTTCCGGCCGTGTCGGTGCAGGTGACCATGGTGTTATTGAAAGAAGAGCTGATATGAACCTGGCCCTTTTCAATATTCTTGCGCTCTCTGCGGCGCGTACGAACTTTCTTCTTATTGTTAGCAGCTGCCATGTTTCATATCCCTCCTTTACTTTTTCTTGTTCGCGATGGTGCGTTTCGGACCCTTGCGGGTACGGGCGTTGGTCTTGCTTCTCTGGCCGCGCACGGGAAGACCGCGGCGATGGCGCAGTCCGCGATAGCAGCCGATCTCGGTCAGACGCTTGATGTCAAGCGCGGTCTGACGGCGGAGGTCGCCTTCCACGATGTAACCGTGGTCGATGCACTCACGCAGCTTGGACTCTTCTTCGTCGGTCAGATCTTTGACGCGGGTGTCGGGGTTGATCCCGGTCGCTTCCAGGATTTTCAGTGCGCTGGTTCTGCCGATTCCGTAGACATAGGTGAGACCGATTTCGATTCTCTTGTCTTTCGGCAGGTCAACGCCGGCTATACGTGCCATAGGTGTTTCTTCCTTTCAGATTTGTTTTTTTAGCTTATTCCCGCCGGAGGGGAGCCGACGTCCTCACAAGCTTCGCATCGTCTCGCTTCCTCGAAGCGTCGGGAAAGCTCGCTCGCTGCGCTGCTCGTCCTCTCCAAATCGAACCCGTTCCACTGGGCTTCGATTTGGTTTTCAGGGCGTCTTTTATCCAAAGCCATTGCTGGCGAAGGATCTTGTTTCAAGAAACTGCTTCGCAGTTTCTCAGCCTTGTCTCTGCTTGTGCTTGGGGTTCTCGCAGATCACCATAACTTTGCCCTTGCGCTTGATGATCTTGCACTTTTCGCACATGGGCTTAACGGAAGGTCTTACTTTCATTTCTGCCTCCTTGAAATGCTTCTTTACTTGCTTCTCCAGGTGATGCGGCCGCGTGTCAGGTCATAGGGTGACATCTGAACCGTGACTTTGTCGCCGGGAAGAATGCGGATAAAATTCATCCGGAGCTTACCGGAAATATGCGCGAGGATGATGTGTCCGTTTCCGATATCCACCTGGAACATCGTGTTGGGCAGGGACTCTACCACCGTGCCCTCGAGCTCAATTACATCGTCTTTTGCCAAAGTGATTAACCTCCAAAACCGGTATGTCACATGTCGTCTGCCATTGTCAGGATCTCTGGCTCTCCGTCCGTGATGAGAATTGTGTTCTCATAGTGTGCCGTGAGCGAGTGATCCGCCGAAACCACGGTCCAGCCGTCCTTCAGGATTTCCACATGCCAGTCGCCGGCACAGACCATCGGCTCGATGCAGATCGTCATGCCCTTAACCAGCCTCGGATTCGGATGTCCCCGTTCCGGACGGTAGTTCGGCACCTCGGGTGCCTCATGCATTCCCCGTCCGATGCCGTGACCGACAAAATCCCGTACGACGGAAAATCCGTGACTTTCCACGCAGTCCTGTACTGCGGCGCTGATGTCGTTGATGCGGTAGCCGACCTTGGCGAACTTGATTCCTTCAAAGAAGGCCTGCCGTGTCGCTTCGATCAGTCTCTTTGCTTCCTCGCTGACCTCTCCGACCGCCCAGGTCCCGGCGCAGTCGCCGACGAAACCGCGATAGGTTGCGCAGAGGTCGATGGAAACAATGTCTCCGTTGTGAACCACACGCCTCCCGGGGATTCCGTGAATCACTTCATCGTTCACCGATACACAGGCCGCGGCCGGGAATCCTTCATAGCCAAGGCAGCTCGGCTTTGCGCCGTTTTTTACGATGTACTCATGTACGGCCTTGTTGATCTGCCTGGTCGTCAATCCGTCCCGGATGGCCTGACGCCCCGCGGACCTTGCGCCGGCCGCGATTTTCGCGGCCTGACGCATGATCTCGATTTCACGGGGTGACTTGATATAGATGCTTTCAGACATTTCAGATTCCAAGCGCTTCCCGGATGGCATCCGTGGTTGCTTCGATGGTGGGACGGTTGTCAACCTTGACGAGCTTCTGTCGGGCTTCGTAGAAGACCTTCAGGGGCTCGGTCTCCTTGTGATAGGTCACGAGGCGCGCTTTCACGGTTTCGGGGGCGTCGT
The DNA here is from genome assembly GCA_902789835.1 of Oscillospiraceae bacterium. The sequence goes on along the minus strand of CADAPN010000144.1, from coordinate 3,035 downwards.
CCTTGCGGATGGTGAGCGCGCTGCCGCAGCTGTCGCAGATGCCTTCCTGTTTCGGCGGATTGTTTACCACATGGTAGGTTCCGCCGCACTGGGGGCAGGTCCGTCTTCCGGACATTCTTTCCACGATCACATCGTCGTCAACCTCAATGCTGAGCGCCGTGTCGATGTCAATGCCCATGGCCTCCATGGCTTCCGCCTGCGGGATGGTCCGGGGCACACCGTCAAGGATGTAGCCGCCTGCGCAGTCCGGCTCGGCAAGGCGATCCCGGATGATGCCGATGATCACGGCATCGGGGACAAGCTGCCCTGCTTCAATGTAGGACTTGGCCTCCAGGCCCACGGGCGTGCCGTTTTTGATGGCCGCCCGCAGGATGTTTCCGGTGGAGATGGTCGGGATGTTCAGATGCTTCGAAAGGATCTCCGCCTGGGTGCCCTTGCCGGCGCCCGGCGCTCCGAGAAGAATCAGTTTCATGACTTCATCCTCCGTGGATTAATCCAGGAAGCCCTTATAGTTGCGCATCATCATCTGAGCTTCCAGCGCACGCACGGTTTCCAGTGCGACGCCGACGGCGATGATAATGGAGGTTCCGCCGAGGCTCAGCCCGGTGAGTGCTTCCGCGTTGGAGAAGTGCGAGACCAGAATCGGCACGCAGGCGATGATGCCCAGATAGATCGCGCCGAAGAGGGTGATCTTGTTCAGAACACGCTGGATGAACTCGCTGGTCGGCTTGCCGGGACGGAAGCCCGGAATGTAGCCGCCGTTCTTCTTCAGGTTGTTGGCAACTTCAATGGGGTTGAACTGAATGGTGGAATAGAAGTATGCGAAGAACAGGATCAACAGGAAGTAGATCACTGCATAGGTGATGGAGGTCGAGTCAAACAGCTTCATAAACCAGCCGTCGGACTTGGCGCCGGTCATGGCCGCGATCGTCGCGGGGAGCATTGCGATGCTCTGTGCGAAGATGATGGGCATAACGCCGGACATGTTGACCTTCATCGGGAGGTAGGTGCTCTGGCCGCCGTACATCTTCCGGCCGACGACGCGCTTGGCGTACTGGACCGGGATGCGGCGCTCGGCATCGTTGACAAACACGATCAGGACGATCAGGGCCAGGGCGCCGAGGAAGACCAGAACCGCCGCCCACCACTTCAGAGAGCCGTTTATGACGTTCTGGATGGAGGTCACAATGCTCCGCGGGAGGCGGGAGACGATGCTCGCAAACAGGATCATGGAGATTCCGTTTCCGATACCGAACTCGGTAATCTGCTCACCGAGCCACATGATCAGCGCAGAGCCGGAGGTAAAGGTCAGGATCACGACGATGGCGACCCAGACGTTCTTTTCCGTGCCGGCGGCGAGTAAGCTGTTGTTGCGCATCAGCATGTAGTAGGCAAAGCCCATGAGAAGGCCGATGCCCACGGTGGCATAACGGGTGATGGAAGCAATCTTTTTGCGTCCTTCTTCGCCCTCTTCCTTGCTCATCCGCTCGAGAGCGGGGATGGCAATGCAGAGAAGCTGAATAATGATGCTGGCGTTGATGTAGGGCTGGATGCTCAGTGCGAAGATGGTAGCGGTGGAGAACGCGCCGCCGGACATGACGTTATACAGGCCCAGGACCGTGTTCTGCAGCTGCTGGAAGTAATACTGAAGTGCTGTTACATTGACAAACGGTACCGGGACCGCATTGCCGAGTCTGTACAGAAGGATGATCAGGACCGTGAAGAGGATCTTCTTGCGCAGTTCCTCGATCTTCCACGCATTTTTCAGCGTCTCAAGCACTTAGACCACCTCTGCCTTTCCGCCGGCCGCTTCGATCTTTTCTTTCGCGGTTGCGGAGAAAGCAGCAGCCTTTACCGTGAGCTTCCTGGTGAGTTCACCCTCGCCCAGGAACTTGACACCGTATCTGCACTTGGAAAGGATCCCCTTGGTGAGGAGAGCCTGTGCATCGACGACGTCGCCGTCTGCAAACTGCTCCAGAACGGAGACATTCACTGCCTCCAGGGGCTTTGCAAAGATATTGTTGAAGCCGCGCTTCGGGATGCGGCGTGCCAGAGGCATCTGGCCGCCTTCAAATCCGACACGGACTCCGCCGCCGCTGCGGGCCTTCTGACCCTTGTGGCCGCGGCCTGCGGTCTTGCCGTTACCGGTGGCGTGACCTCTGCCCTTGCGCTTGTCCACATGGGTGGAGCCGGGCATGGGAGAAAGTTCATGAATTTGCATATCTGCGCCCTCCTTATTCTTCGGTAACCTTCAGCAGATAGCCGATCTTGGCAATCTTGCCGCGGGTCTGGGGATTGTCGGGCTGAACGGTCTCGTTGCCGATCTTGTGCAGACCGAGGGACTGTGCCGTTGCGACATGGCTGTCAAGACGGCCGTTGAGGCTCTTGACCAGCTTGATTTTCAGATTCGCCATTCTCCTGTCCCCCTTAACCCTGAACTTCTTCCGGGTTCTTGCCTCTGACGGCGGCGACCTGGGTCGCGTCGCGCAGGGACTTCAGACCCTCCATCGTGGCTGCGACAACGTTCGCGGGGTTGTTGGTGCGCAGGCACTTGGTACGGATGTTTTTGATTCCGGCTGCTTCCACAACCGCACGGACCGCGCCGCCGGCGATAACGCCGGTGCCTTCGGGTGCGGGCTTGAGCAGCACGCGGCCGGCGCCGAAGCAGCCGAGCACTTCGTGAGGAATGGTGGTTCCGCTGAGCGTGATGGTCACGATGTTCTTCTTGGCATCCTCGAGGCCCTTGCGGATTGCCTCGGAGACTTCACTCGCCTTGCCCATGCCGAAGCCGACACGGCCCTTGCCGTCACCGACAACGCAGAGTGCGGCGAACTTTGCGACACGGCCGCCCTTGACGGTCTTGCTGACGCGGTTGAGGGAAACTACCTTTTCAATAAATTCGGAGGGAGCCTCTTCTCTGTTGCGGCGCTCTCTTCTGTCATTGTTGTAAGCCATTCTTTTTTCCCCCTTCCTCAGAACTTCAGACCGGCTTCACGCGCGCCCTCGGCCAGAGCCTGGACACGACCGTGATAGAT
>CADAPN010000143.1 GCA_902789835.1 Oscillospiraceae bacterium | reverse complement strand
GTGGAGATCCCCTGGGAAAAGGGCCTGCTGGGGCATTCGGATGCGGATGTGCTTACGCATGCGCTGATGGACGCGCTTCTGGGCGCAGCGGCGCTGGGCGATATCGGACACCTCTTCCCGGACAATGATGACCGCTTTCTGGGTGCGGACAGCATTGAGCTGCTGAAGGAGGTCTGCCGGCTTCTTAAGGAAAAGCACTATCGTGTCGGAAATGTCGACGTGACGGTGATTGCCCAGCGGCCGAAGCTCGCCCCTTACATCCCACAGATGCGAAGCAGGCTGGCCGCGGCCATGCAGGTCGAAGAGGATGCGGTGAACGTCAAGGCCACCACAGAGGAAAAACTCGGCTTTACCGGCGAGGGACTCGGCATAGCCGCCCACGCGGTAGCGCTGATCGAATAATCCCGGTGCGGAATCTCCGACCGGAGGGCAGAATTGAGGAAAGGGGAACAACGTGGATATTCAGGGCATCAAAACACTGAACGACTGGATTCAGGCCAGTGACAACATCGTGTTTTTCGGCGGCGCCGGTGTCAGCACGGAGAGCGGTATTCCGGACTTCCGAAGCGTGGACGGCCTGTATCATCAAAAATGGAAGTATCCGCCGGAGGAAATCCTCAGCCACAGTTTCTTTGAGCGGAATCCGGAGGAGTATTACCGTTTCCATCGCGAAAAGCTGGTCATCGACGGCGTGAAGCCGAACCGGGCTCACCTCAAGCTGGCCGAGCTGGAGCAGGCGGGGAAACTCCGCGCCGTGATTACCCAGAACATTGACGGCCTGCACCAGGCTGCGGGGAGCAAAAACGTCCTGGAGCTGCACGGAAGCATCCTGCGGGCATACTGTTCCCGCTGCCGGAAACCCTGGCCCCAGGAAGTGATCAACCACGGCACCGGTGTGCCGAAATGTGACTGCGGCGGAGTGATCCGGCCGGACATCGTGCTCTATGAGGAGCCGCTGGATCAGACGGTGATGGAAGACGCGGTGCGCTTCATCCGCAACGCCGAGATTCTGATTATCGGCGGGACCAGCCTGAACGTCTATCCCGCAGCCGGCCTGATCCGCTATTACCGCGGAAACAAACTGGTCCTGGTGAACCTGAGCGAGACACCGTATGATTCCTATGCCAATCTCGTGATTCACGAGAAGATCGGAGAGGTGTTTTCCAGGATCGCGGTGTAAGACCGGAAGAAAACCCACGCATTGGAAAGGGGAGATGGAGATATGTCGAAAGAGACCGACGCCATCGACCAGGTATTTAAAATCCATGAGGATGCGAAAAAGGAACGCACCCAGTCTCAGAAGCTGGACCAGATCCGGGTCGGAACCAGCCATCTGACCCGGGAAGAGCGGGCCTGGGCCGACGAAGCGGAAGCCGAAGCGCAGGACGGCCCGACCGCGCCCTACCATCCGATTCAGCGCCGGGAGGATACCCGGAGCGGCTGCCTCGGCGGGGTGCTTTACGCGGTGTTCGTCCTCTGTATCAGCATTATTCTGGCCTGCCTTGGCTGGATGGCGGCAAGCGACATGCTTGCCCTCAACAAAGAGGGCTTCACCGCAACGGTGGTCCTGCCGGACAGCATCTTTGAGACCGAGGTCGTGGAGACCACGGATGACAGCGGCAATGTCACCGGACGCAAGACGGTCCGCCATGCGGACATCAGCTACCTCAGCAACACGCTCAAACAGGCCGGCCTGATTGAATACCGCTGGCTCTTTGAATTCTACTGCCGTATGGCCCATGCGGATGAAAAGGTACGACCGGGGGAATATCAGCTCCAGTCCACCTTCGACTACCGCGCGCTGATTCAGAACATGCGCCCGAATGCAGGCTCTGCCACGACAGTGAATGTGACGCTGATTGAAGGCATGACCATGCGCGAGATTTTCGTGCGCCTGGAGCGCAGCGGCGTGGCAAGCTATGAGGATCTGATGGAGGCGGCGGAAACCGCGCACTTTAACTACAGCTTCATCGAGAATGCGGAAGACGACGAGCCCATCGACGCGGTGCGCCTGGAAGGCTTCCTCTTCCCGGAAACCTATAACTTCTATGCCAACATGCAGGCCTCCAGTGCGATCAACAAGTTTCTGGAGCAGTTCAACAGCAAGCTTACGGACGATCTTCTGGCACAGATCCAGGACAGCGGAAGAAGCCTGCGGGACATCGTGACCATTGCCTCCATGATCGAGAAGGAGGCGGCAGATGATGATGAGCGCGCAACCATTGCCTCGGTCATCTACAACCGCCTGCACGCGGACATGCAGCTTGGCATCGACGCATCCATCCTTTATGTCCATCAGGACCACGAAGGAGCGCCTACGGGTGAAATGCTGAAGGAGAAGAGCCCTTACAACACGCGTGTGTATAAGGGCCTGCCGCCGAGCCCGATCTGCAATCCGGGCCTGATGAGCATTATTGCCGCGCTGAATCCCAGCCAGACAGACTATTATTACTACGCCCTGGATACCGAGACCGGACACCACCGCTTCTTCAACGACGAGAACGAATTCAACGCCTTCGTCGCAACACAGGATTATTGAACCGGCGCCGGGATCGATGAACGCCTGTGCCGCGTTTCTCACCGGAATTGGGAAAAGACGGCAGATACACAGTTAGCAAATGGGGATAACCCAGCGAATCTTTGACGGAAAACGAGGAAAAAACATGAAAAACTACGGACTGAACGAATTGAGAGAGATGTTTCTCAGCTTCTTTGAAACCAAGGGACACCTGCGCCTGCCGAGCTTCTCTCTGATTCCCCAGAATGACGCGAGCCTTCTGCTCATCAACTCCGGCATGGCACCGATGAAGCCCTGGTTCAAGGGCGAACAGGAGCCTCCCCGGCACCGGGTCTGCACCTGCCAGAAGTGCATCCGCACCGGCGACATCGAAAACATCGGCAAGACGGCACGCCACGGCACTTTCTTCGAAATGCTGGGCAACTTCTCCTTCGGCGACTACTTCAAGAAGGAAGCCATTGCGTGGAGCTGGGAATTCCTGACCTCTCCGGAGTGGGTCGGCCTGGATCCGGACCGCCTGTATCCCTCGGTCTATGTGGACGACGATGAAGCCGCTTCCATCTGGGAGCACGACATCGGCATCGCACCCGAGCGGATTTTCCGCTTCGGCAAGGAGGACAACTTCTGGGAGCACGGTGCCGGTCCCTGCGGCCCCTGTTCGGAAATCTACTATGACCGAGGCGAGAAGTACGGCTGCGGCAAGCCCGGCTGCACGGTGGGCTGCGACTGCGACCGCTACATCGAGGTCTGGAACAATGTGTTCAGTCAGTTTGACAACGACGGCCACAACAACTATACCGAGCTCAAGCAGAAGAACATTGACACCGGCATGGGCCTGGAGCGCCTCGCGGTGGTCTGCCAGGGCGTCGACTCGCTCTTCGATGTGGACACCGTGATGCACGTCACCCACAAGGTCAGCGAGCTTACCGGCGCCTATTACGGCGAGAGCCACAAGAAGGATGTATCCCTGCGCGTCATCACGGACCATATCCGCAGCTCGGTCTTTATGATCTGCGACGGTGTGTTGCCGTCCAACGAAGGCCGCGGCTACGTGCTGCGCCGCCTGCTGCGCCGCGCGGCGCGTCACGGCAAGCTCCTCGGCGTGAACGAGCCCTTCCTCCATGAGATCGTCGACACCGTCGTGGAAGTCAGCGGCGGCCAGTATCCCGAGCTCAAGGAGAAGCAGAAGTATATCACCACCGTCATCCGCAGCGAGGAAGAGAAGTTCGGCAGAACCATCGACGCCGGTCTTCGCATCTTCTCCGAGCTGCTGGAGACCCACCGGGCCAAGGGCGAGACGGTCTTCTCTGGTGCGGACGCATTCAAGCTTTACGACACCTACGGCTTCCCGCTCGACCTCACCGTTGAGATGTGCGAGGACGCCGGATACACCGTGGACCAGGAAGGCTTCCGCAGCCTGATGCAGGAACAGCGCGTGCGTGCCCGTGAGGCCCGCAAGGCACTGGGCGATCTCGGCTGGGCCGGCATCAGCTTCGGCAAGGACATTCCGGATACGGAGTTTATCGGCTATGACAAGGAAAGCTGCGAGGCAAGTATCCTTGCGACCGTACGCGAGGGCGAGACAAGCAGCTTCGTCTCCGAAGGCGACGAGGCCATCCTTGTTCTGGACAAAAGCGTCCTGTATGCCGAGATGGGCGGACAGCTCTCCGACACCGGCACCATCCGGAAAGACGGCTTTGTCTTTGAGGTTCAGAGTGTCCAGAAGAACAAGGGCGGAAAGTTCATGCACAGCGGCGTTGTCCGCTCCGGACAGGCCATGGTCGGAGACACTGTCACCGTGACAAGGGACGCGGACCGCCGCGCCGCGCTCTGCCGTGCCCACAGCGCGACCCACCTGCTGCACAAGGCTCTGCGGGAGGTCCTGGGCGAGCATGTGCACCAGGCCGGTTCCCTTGTGGATACGGACCTGCTCCGCTTCGACTTTACCCACTTCTCGGCCCCCACGGCGGAGGAGCTCGATGCGGTGCGCGAGGCGGTGAACCGCGCAGTTCTCGCCGATTTCCCGGTGGTCACGAAAGAAATGAGCCTCGAGGAGGCAAAGAAGACCCACGCCGCAGCCCTGTTCGGCGAGAAGTACGGTGAGGTCGTGCGTGTGGTGGATATGGGCGGCTGGAGCTTGGAGCTCTGCGGCGGCACCCATGTTTCCAATACCGCGAAGATCGGCAGCTTCGTCCTGGTCTCCGAAGGTTCTGTGGCCTCCGGTGTGCGCCGGATCGAGGCCCTGACCGGACTGCGCGCGCTGCAGTATAACCGGGAGCAGGAAAAGCTTCTGCTGGATGCGGCAGCCCGTTTCAAGACCGTGCCGGCCGAGCTTCCGAAGAAGCTGGATCAGCAGGCCGCCGAGCTGAAGGAGCTCCGCCGCAGTCTGGAGCAGCTGCGTGACCAGGCAAATGCAAGAGGCGCGGACAGCGTTCTGGAGAAGGCCGAACAGGTTGGCCCCGTGAAGGTGGTGGCCTTCAAGACGGAGGGCGATCCGAACACGCTTCGCAAGCAGGGCGACTCCGGGCGACTCCCTGCGGGATAAGGAGCCGGCCATTGTGGCGCTGATGGCGGCGGTGAACGGAGAGAAGCTGAGCTTCCTGTGCGTCTGCGGCAAGGAAGCTGTCGCGGCCGGCGTGAAGGCCGGAGACCTAATCCGGCAGATTTCCGCCATCGCCGGAGGAAAAGGCGGCGGCAAGCCTGATTCCGCCATGGGTGGCGGCACCGACGTCTCCAAACTGGACACGGCCCTGGCAAGCCTGAAACCGTTTGTAGAAGAAATCGTATCAAAATAAGATAAAGGAGCGGTTATCATGAACGATTGTCTGTTTTGTAAAATCATCGCCGGCGAGATCCCCAGTACTAAGGTCTATGAGGACGACAAGGTCTATGCCTTCCGGGACATCAATCCCCAGGCGCCGGTCCACGTGCTGGTCCTGCCCAAGGAGCATATGGACTCCGCCAATGCTATCACCGCGGAGAATGTGGGCAATGTAGCGGCCGTTTTTGAAGCCATCCCCAAAATTGCCGCGGCAGAAGGCCTGTCTTCCGGCTACCGTGTGATCAACAACTGCGGCGCCGACGGCGGTCAGACCGTGATGCATATTCACTTCCACCTCATCGGCGGGCGGAAACTGGGAGAGCAGATCGTCTGATCAAAAATAAAAGGAGAGGGAAAGATGCGTAAGCTTGCCATTGCCTGTGCTTCAGCAGCTGCCGCCATCTTTCTCTCTTTTTATCTTCTGCCGCGAAACGTCATCCTGCCGCTTGCGGGCCTTTGTGCGCCGGCGGGTGCGATCCTGCTCTGGAGAGGGAAACGGACACGGCACGGCGGTGTGCATGCGGCATTTCTTGTGCTTCTGGGTGGCGCGCTCGGTCTGGCATCCTATGCGCTGCACTGGAACGCGACCATCGGCCGTGCCCTGGACTGGGACGAGACGGAACAGCGCATGTCCGTGTGCCTCCTGGAGACTCCAGAGGTCTTTGAGCGCTATACCCGCCTGCTGGTTCAGCGGACGGAAGCGCCGAAACTGGACCTCATGCTCTATGTCTATGACGGTGAACTTCCGGAACTCCGTCCGGGCGACGTGCTGGAAGTAAGTGCCCGCTTTCGCCGGGCCGATCTCCGCCGCGGGGAGAAAAACAACAACTACATTTCCAAAAACATCTACCTGACCGGGACGCTTCGCGAACTGGAAAAGACAGGAAAACGGCACATAACCCTGCGCACCGTGGCCGCCTCCTGCAGCAGACGGATCTCCGACCGGGTGGAGACGCTTTTTCCTGACCGGGTCGGCGTTTTCATGAAAGCCCTGATGCTGGGCGAGAAGACGGACTTCTATCAGGATTTGCCCCTCTATGCCCGCATGCGGGGCGCGGGCTTTATGCACATTGTGGCCGTCTCCGGGATGCATGTGGCGTTTCTGGTGGGAATGATCCAGCTGCTCTTCGGCGCACGGCCGATGTCATCGGCGGCGGGGATTCTGCTGGTCTGGTTCTTCGTATTCATGACCGGCGCCACGCCCTCGGCGGTCCGTGCCGGCGTGATGCAGGGAGAACGACGGGCCGACGTCCCTGATGGCGGCCCTTGCCCTGATCCTGCTGGTGAATCCCTTCAGCTGCGCCAGTATCAGCCTGCAGATGTCCTTCTCAGCGATGGCGGGGATGGTCCTCCTGGCAGGCCCGCTGACCCGGAGCATGCTTGCCGCCTTCGGTGCGTCGGAGCGGAGCCTTCTGCGTGTGCCTGTGGCCACGGTCGCGGCATCCCTCGCTGTGCTGGCCTTTTCCGCGCCCCTGTCGGCGCTGCACTTCGGAACCCTCGCACTGTATTCTCCGCTGGTGAATCTCCTTGGGCTTTGGGCGGTATCCGCCTGTTTCTGCCTGGGATGGTTCAGCTGCCTTGCCGGACTGATCCTGCTCCCGCTGGGCAGAATCCTCGCCGCCCCGGCGGCTCTGCTGGTGCGGTATCTCATATACATTGCCGGGCTGATCTGCCGCCTGCCTCATCATCTGATCAGCATGGCAGGGATAGAGCGGAAGCTCTGGCTCGTGCTGTGCTATGTGCTGGCGCTGCTGGGCTGGCGGGCGCGGGCCTCCCACCGCTTCCGCGTACTGATGCCGGTCTCACTCGCGGTGGCGGCGCTGATTCTTTGCCTTCACGCTTCCGGCCTGCGATACCTCCGCGCCGACGCGGTGGCGGCGGCGCTGGATGTGGGGCAGGGGGAGTGCGTCTGCGTCCTCTCCGGGGATACTACCCTGATGCTGGACTGCGGCGGAAGCAATCTGGAAAACGCCGGGGAGACGGCGGCCAACTACCTCGAGGCCGCCGGACGCGGCCGGCTGGACCTGCTGGTTTTGTCCCATCTCCATGACGACCACTGCAACGGGGTCGAGATGCTGCTGGAGCTGGTTCCGGTGGAGGAGATTATCCTGTCTCCCGACGCGGATATGGAAGAGGGGAGACTCGCCGCCATCGAAGCCGCGGCGGCCCGCCACGGGACGAAGATCACCCGGCTGAACGAAGATGCCGAGCGAGCCTTCGGCAGTCTGCGCCTGAAGCTTTTTGCTCCGCCGCCGGACGGCAGTGAAAACGAGCGCTGCATCATCAGCCTTGCGTCGATCGGAGACTTCGACATGCTGATGACGGGAGACTCGCTGAAACAGGCGGAACTGGATCTGGTAGAGAAGCACAGCCTCCCTGACACGGAGCTGCTCATTGTCGGGCATCACGGCTCCCGGACCTCCACAGATGATCTCTTTCTGGAGGCAATCCGGGCCGAGGACGCGGTGATCAGCGTGGGTGCAAACAACTCCTACGGCCATCCGAACCGGGAGGTTCTGGCGCGACTGCAGCTGCACGGCTGCAACATCTGGCGCACGGATCGAAACGGAACGGTGGAGATCCGGGTAAAGCAATGATCCGCGGCAATGAAATGCCGAAGTACTCGAACGGTCCCGTTTTGTCCGTTTGCGAATGATACAATGATAAGAAATCAGGCTCACCGATTGAAGTGGTGAGCCTGATTTCTTATGTTGCAGATTGTCATGTTGACAGGGGATGGAATTCGACGGAGTAGGAAATCTCCCTGTGCCCGCCCGGTGCAAGCGTCTGTATTCCGGGCTTTTCGGCCAGGGTTCCGGTGAAGCCCGCGTTGTCTGTCCGGCCAAACCATGGCTCCAGACAGATGAAAGGACCTGCCGGATTCGCCCAGACGGCGAGCAGGGGGAACTGTTCACAGCGCATGGTGATGAAGGGGCTTCCGTCGGGCAGCGCTATGCCAACGGTTTCAATGGCCTGCTCCTCAAAAATCCAGGTGGAGGGAATATCCGCCCCGTATAGCGCGCGGCCGGCCGAAAGGGAGAGGGTATGCTTCTCATTCGGCAATGCGAAGCCGGCGGCATTGGCCCCGAAATAGGTGAGCCGATCCCGGCCGGGGAAGACCAGGCTGCAGTCCTCTTTCCGAACGCCTTCCGGCATCAGAAAGCCCGGGTGGCCGCCGATGGAATAATACATGAGATCGCGGCCGCGGTTTTCCACACGCCATGCAATATGCAGCAGACGCGGATTCTCCGGATCAAGAGAATGCCGGATGTCCAGACAGAAGGAATAGGGATAGTTCTCCCGAAGGGCGGCTGTCGGGAGAAGCCGGTGCGCAACGGAGAAGGGTGTCTCCTCCAGACATGTAAAATCCATATCGCGGGCAAAGCCGTGCTGGGTCTTCATGGCGTATTCCCGACCGCCCACGCGATATTTCCCGTCCGTAAGCTTTCCGACAAAGGGAAAGAGAATCGGCGCGTGCCGGTTCCAGACAGAAGGATCGGCGGTCCAGATGCGCTCGCCGCCGGAGGCCTTGTCCAGAACGCTGCAGAGCTCGGCGCCGGCGTCATCGATACAAAGCTTCAGGGCTTCGTTTTCCAGAATGTGCTGCATGGAAATACCTCCAAAAGATAATAAAATGTCCTGTGCCATTCATCATATCATAAAACCGCTGGGAAGAAAACAGATTATGGCCGGAGTTCTTACCGAAAAAACAGCCGCAGGTGATCAAAAAGCCGTGCGGCTGCGGAGTCATTCCGAACAAGACCAAGGAATCAGGTTGACATAATATTTAGGCAGGTCAGGCTTGCTGCTATCACAGCTTTTCCCGGTCTGCCTTTTTTTGTTTATGATGCGATCCTGATGGACATGCTCGTGCCGGATCATTGGACAGGCACGGCATACACAGAAGCGAATAAAACAAATGCCACCCGGTGATCAAACCGGGTGGCAGGATATGCTGTCTGCGGCGAGCTGTTGAAACGGGCG
>CADAPN010000142.1 GCA_902789835.1 Oscillospiraceae bacterium | reverse complement strand
TCGCAGCGGACACCCTTGGCTTTGGCTATGACCTTCCCACTGCCGGGCGGTCTCGGGACTTTCACCCTTTAGAACGTGCGCTCGCCGGGCGCACTAGAATCGGCTGCATCACCGAAATGGTGGTGCAGCCGGTGCAGTTTTAATATTTATGGGCTTTGAAGGCTGTTTACGGATTTGCTGTTTTTGCTTATCCCGCCTTCACGACGATGGTCAGATCGCCCGGAACAGAGGGGGCTTCGTACTCGGTGGTGTCCTTCGCGTAGCCTTCGGGGACTTTCAGCACGTGGACGGTGTAGTGACCGGGGGCTTCCTCAAACTCCGCGACGCCATCTGCGTCCGTTTTGCCCATCATGCACTGGATGTCAGAGCAGAACTGAATCGTTGCGCCCTGGACCGGGTTTCCGTCCTCATCCACACAGATGATCCGATACGCGTCACCGGGGGTGGGGGCGGCGGCCGCCTTGATGTTCTCCTTCATCTTGCCGGCAGCGCCCTGGACCATGCTGCGGACCTGGCCGTAGTCGGCGCTGCTCTCCCCTTCCGCGGCGCCGCCGCCGTTGAGGAGCTCGTCGATCACCATCTCGTACTTGTCCACGAGGGCGCCCTCGATCGAGGTGAGGACCGTGCCGTTCTGGTCAATGAAGTAGCTGGTCGGGAAGCCGCCCTGGTTGAAGATCTCGTCGAAGTTCGAGGGAACCTGCAGGGTCAGATAGTCCACACCGGCGTCGGCGTAGAGCTGCTTCGCCTCGTCAATGGCGCCGGGCATGTCGCTGTCCCAGAGCAGGCCGACGATGCCGCAGCCGATGTCCTGGAGACGGTGGTTGATCTGGGCAAGCTCCGGAAGCTCATTGCGGCAGGGGCCGCAGCCGGTCTCCCAGACGTTCAGCATGGTGATGCGGTTGGAGGCGAAGAGAGAGGCAAGATCCACAGCGTTGCCGTCGAGATCCACGGCGTCAAAGTTCACCTGGATTCCGGCATCCTTGGCGCCGGGGTCCTCGGGCTCGTAATAGTCCGCGGTGTTCACGACGTCCTCGGCGTACGAGAGGAGGTGGTTATAGGCCGCAACCTCTTCCTCGGTGAAGGACTCGGGGATGTGGTCGCTGCCGATCACCACGTAGAAGGTATAATCGCCGACGGTGCAGAGGCCGTCCAGGTGGTCCGAGGGGAAGAGCGCGGTGAGGCCCGGGTCGTTCAGGGCCGCCTCGTCACAGTCCTCGCGCAGGGTCAGGAAGGTCAGGAACGGGATATAGGCGTCGGGATCGAAGGCTTCGCCGCTGCGCTCGTAGATGATCGCGGTGACGTAGACGCCGGAGTGATAGCCCGCCTCCTGAGCGTACAGGGGGTTCAGTCCGCCGGTCAGGCCTTCGGCCATGAACATCTCGTTCGGGAAATGCAGGGTGATGCCGCACTCGGGGTAGGCCATATCCGCGAAGCCGTCCGGATCGAAGTTACCATCATCCGAGAAGTCCTCTTCGGCAAAGGCGGCGGTGCTCAGGGATGCCAGCATCAGCATCGCGAGCAGAATTGCAAGAAGTTTCTTCATTTTCTTTCTCCTTTGTTTTTATTTGGATGGCGTGAGTATAGTCCAGAAAGTGTCACACAACTGTCACTTGGTCAGTGCTCCATCCGTTTTTCTTCCTTTATGAATTGTAGCACAGGTCACGGTCGATGGCAAGATAACGGTCCGCTTTGCACAGCGCCGCATGATCCAACAGCATCACAGCCGCAGGTCAGGCCCGGCGGAATCAAAGATACAGCAAAATCAGAGCTTATCCTCCACCCGGTCAGGTTCTTTTGGTTCCCCGGAATCATCATCCTTTTGGAAGAGCAGCTCCGGCAGCTGCGCCAGCGCTGCCTGACTGCCGTTTTTGAGCAGACTTCCTGCCAGCTGAAACAGTTCCTCCTGCTTTTCTCTGGGGATTTTAAACAGGTACCCGAGCACAGCCTCTGCGGATTTCCATTTCTGCTGGGCAATCTCATGGAACGTATCTGCACCGGTTGCCTCAAACGCGTCAAAAATGGTGTCCACCACCGAGCTGCGCAAGTTATCATTCATGCCGTCTATCCATGTAGCAAGGACATTGTTCATCAGTTTTCCGAGTTCGGATGACTCGGCCGGCTCAAAACGGTCCCGCTCGGTCGACCAGCTGAACGCGTCGTGCTGCATGATTCCGGAAGCGGTGCTTTTGATCACCCGGCGGGCAGCTTTGTTTGTGAGCAGCATTCCGATCATTGAAGTATCGGGAACGATTTTACACACCTTTGGAAGGATTCTCAGGTACCCCGGTCTCTCGGTCACTTCCTTCCGGAAGCCGGGTCCGTCGTTTGAGTATACGCCCAGAATCCGGTTCTGGATCTCGGGTCTGCAGAAGGAGGCGGCATAAACCGCGAAGTTGCCTCCTTTGGAATGTCCGCCGACTCGAATGGGGGCATCAAGTGCCTGCGCGATCCGATCCAGATATGAAACCGCCAGCTCCTGGCCTCTGGTTTCTGTCAGACAGCCGATGTCGAAATCTTCTTTCCACCCCACGAGCGTGCTGTCCGTCCCGCGAAACGCCACATAGATGCTGCCGTCATCAAGCAGATAGGTAACCGCTGACATCTGAGCGGTTCTTTCTTCATCCAGGTTATCCACGTACCAGCACAGCTGCATGTTTCCGAATCTCTCACCTGTGACCATATTCTCCATCAGAAGCGGAGCTTTGGCCGTAAAAGAAGTGCTTTTCAGGATTTCTTCTTTGTCATGCGTCTGAAAAAAGCGTTCACAGACCTCTGCGACAGGAACCGGCCTGCCGTCGGAAGGAACAATCCCCGAGAAATCCGAATATGCCAGTTCGGCAAGAACGAGGTTATCCACATCGTTGAGCGGTGCCACGGAAAACGGGACATCCGAACGCCATTTCAGATACTCGAACAGATCCGCCATATGCGGTCGCACCTCACTTTCACCCGTTATTTATATTCTGACCTATTATACCAAATGATGGATTACCCTTCAAGGACCCAGAGGCCATGATTCGATGTCTTTCTTTCCTGTTTCATATCAGGATGACGATTTCCCGTGTCTTGCACTTTATTCCTTCATCCTGTATAATATCTGAGACAGTTTTTTCTGAGAGGGCATGAAGTGAATACGGAAGTGGAAATGAGAAACGTGGAAAACGAAACGAAGAATACAGAATCCGTCAGAGGGAACACGTTCGGCTTGAACAGCGCTCCCTTGTCAGAGAGTCCGTCCGATCCCGGGGATGAGCAAACCCGCCTGGTGCTGGAAGTCCGTCATGTCTCCGGCGGCTACCGGGACGGCGGCCTTCTTTCCGGTAAAGGCCAGTACCAGGAAGTCCTGCATGATGTGGATTTCGTGGTGCGGCACGGCGAGATTCTCGGGCTGGTCGGTGAGAGCGGGACGGGAAAAACCACACTGACACGGATGATTCTCGGTCTGTTGGAACCGGAGCAGGGGGAGATTGTACACTACACCAAACGGCCGCAGATCATCTTTCAGGACCCATACAGTTCCCTGAATCCGGCTTACTCGGTAGAGTGGGCCGTGGAAGAACCTCTGCGAATCTTCGGCAAGTACGACGCGGCGGAGCGGAAGCGCCGGGTCCATGAGATGCTGGAGCGGGTGGAGCTGCCCAGGGAGTTCTGGAGTGCGAAACCGGACGAGCTCTCCGGCGGCCAGCGCCAGCGCGTCTGCATTGCAGTGGCACTGATCCAACGACCCAGGTTTCTGATTGCCGACGAGCCGGTAAGCGCGCTGGATGTGACGATCCAGGCACAGATCCTGAAGCTGCTTCGTCAGCTCCGGGACGATCTGGACCTGAGCTACCTGTTCATTTCCCATGACCTGAACGTGGTGTATCAGCTCTGTGACCGGGTGCTGGTCATGAAGCAGGGGCGCATTGTGGAGCAGGGCACCGTGGATGAGGTCTACGACCATCCGAAAGAAGACTATACCCGGCGGCTCCTGGAAGCAGGACTGTAAGCATCGACGAGGAGCGTGATCATTGATGACCATCCGGTATATTGCGGACATGCACTTCGACCATGACAGCATCATCGCCTATGACAACCGTCCCTTCGACAGCGTGGAAGAGATGAACGAGAAGCTGATCGCGAATTGGAACCGTGTCGTTACCGCTTCGGAGGACCTGACCTGGATTCTCGGGGATTTCTGCTTCGGGAGTGTGGAACGCTGGAGCGAGCTGCTCTCCCGCCTGAACGGGCGGAAGGCGCTGATTCTCGGGAATCATGACAATCCTGACGTGGCCGGTGCAGAGGCAATCCGGTCACAGCTGGAAGACATTGCGGAATATCGGGAGATTCTGGACCGGGGACGGCATGTGGTGCTTTGTCACTATCCCATTCTTACGTTCCGTGATCATTACTTCGGCTGGTATCATCTCTATGGTCATGTGCACAGCTCCTACGAATGGAACGTGACGGAGAACGCCAAGCGCCTGCTCCAGCGGCTGTATGTGCGTGACGATGTATGCCGTATGTACAACGCCGGAGCGATGATTCCGGCCATGGCCTATACGCCGAGAACCTTGGATGAGATTACCGGTGTTTCCTCCGGCACAGCTTCTGATTGATTTGCACGGTTCCCGGGCATCTCGGTAATTGACCGTTCCGCAGCGCTCCAGGCCACTGCAGGCCTGACACAAGTGCAAAAAGTGCCCGGGGACTTGATCCGTTCCCCGGGCACCGGCGATTCTGCGTCCGATTGATTCAAATTCCTTCTGTGCCATGAATCAGCACACTCGGTCCTCACCACTGAAGCTCTCTTCCGAAGATGTTCCGATATTCTTCTTTCGTTACGACACGGTCACTGGTTCCGAAGGCTTTGGCAAATTCCGCACCTTTGTCCAGAGGGACCGGGGCGATTACGCTGCCGTCCCGCCGAACCAGCCAGTACTCGTTTCTGCCCTCATCCATGACCAGAATACCGCCGGACACTTCATCCATGTACTCATCAAGCAGTTCTTTCATTTGTATTACCTCCTGTTTTATCTGTCATTTCTTTTTTGTGGTCACATCATAACACAGCAGACGTCACAGTACTGTCACAGCCCTTTAGCGGAACACACAAAAAAGAATGTCCGTGTATCATGGATACAATATAACATGCAAACCAGTCTTTGTAAATCAAAT
>CADAPN010000141.1 GCA_902789835.1 Oscillospiraceae bacterium | reverse complement strand
ATCTGCCGCAGGCTCCGGTGCTTTCAGATATGCTGTTTGACCTTGCCGATATCAGACTGCTCGGCTTCAGTTGTCGCGGACAAAGGTGGTGTCGCGGACGGCATAGAGGGCGCCGTCCCAGTAGAGCGCGTCATCGGCTTCGCTGTAGGTCAGCGGCGTAACGAATTCGCCGTTGTCGTCCAGATAGCTGTAACGCAGCTCCAGCGTGGAATCACTGAGCTTCTTCCAGACAAAGGTCTCATTGGTGGTGATGGTCTGCGTGTAAGGACCGGAAGAGGCGCCGTTCTGATAGAGATTGGTGGCGTTATAGAAGGACCCGTCGGCATTCAGAACAACGTAGACGGAAAAGTCATCGCCGTAAGGGGAAGGCGGAAAGCGCCAGGCGCCGACAAGCGGGTCAACCGGCTGGGTACTTTCTGCCGGTGCGGCCGTCTCCGCGACGGGAGCCGAGGGAGCGGCTTGCGTAATCTCTGCGGTCTGGGCGGGAATAGAGTTATCCGCACAGGCGCTCAGCATGGTAATCATCATCAGGACTGCAAGAAGGAATGAGACTGCAGTGAGCGACTTCTTCATGAATATTGTAACCTCCGTATTAAGACTGCCAGATCGTGTGAGCGCTGATCTGTATAGCAAGGCTATCTTACGACAGGAACCGTCACACAACTGTCACACGCACAGGAAGAAAGAATCCCGGGAGCGGAAATGCTCCCGGGAAAATGTCTGTTACTCGTTCAATGGGGCTTACTGGATGCTGTTGACAAGAGCGGTAACCTGGTCCGCGGTCAGGCCGGAACCTTCTTTTCCCATGTTGTAGGAGATGGAGAGATATCCGGCGGGGAGAGAACAGGTCGCGGCGTTGACAGTTGTGCCATCACCACGGCAATTGACTGTAAGGGCCCCGACCTGGATGGGCCAGTTCCCGGAGTAGTTGGTGTAGTCCCCGATCAGATCGTTACCGCCGGTGACCGTGGATTTGCGGACAATCAGGGAATTGGCGTCAGAGTAGTCTGCTTCCAGTGTGCCGGTCTTGGCGCGGTAGGTGGGACTGGCTGAGGTGCCGGCCGGCAGCGAAGTACCGGTCGGACCGGAGAAGCTGACGCCGGAGATGGAGATCGCGGCATCCAGATCCGTGGCGGTTGTCCAGTCGTTTGCGACAACCGCGGAAGCGGCCGCGGCGGAAGCCGCAGTGTCCGCGGCAGGCTGTGTCGCACCCTGAACGGTGATGGTGGCCGCCTTGGTGTCGGCGGTGCCGCTGTTGTTGGAGTAGCGGCAGTATACCTTCCAGCCGTTGGCGTTCAGAGGAATGTTCTGCAGCTGCATGGTGCCCTGATCGCCGCCCACAATCTTCATCTGCGGGAACTGGGCCGAGACGGCTTCATTGGTGTATTCGTAGTCGGTGCCGTCGGGGCTGACAAAGTGCCAGCGGGCGAGAATGGCGCCGGTGTGCTTGGCGACGAACCAGGCGGATTCACCGGGCTTAACGGTCTCGTCGGTGGGATCCTTGGTGACTTTCGGTCCGTTGGCGGCGTTGGCCGCTGTGGCAGCGGCGTCGGTGTTGGCGGTGGCGGCAGTTCCGGCTCCCTCAACCGTCAGAAGCGCGGACTTGGAGTCCACAGAACCGTTGGCGTTCCAGAAGTGGCAGTAGAACCGGTATCCGTTCAGCTCGGCAGGGATGTTCGACAGCTTCATCGAATCATATTCGCCGTTGTGGATATTGAGGTTCGGGAACTGCTTGGCCAGAACATTGTTGCCGTTTTCGTCCTTGGTATCGATCGCGATATCCGTTCCGTCCGGACTGACAAAATGCCAGCGGGCGAAGTTGGCACCTCTGTGATTGGCGACAAACCAGCAGGAGCCGCCGACCTGAACCTTTTCATCCGTGGGATCCTTGGTGATGACCGGGGATCCGGGGGCGGGTGCGGCAGGCGTGGGTGTCGGGGTCGGTGCCGCAGACGGTGCGGGTGTTGCGGCAATCTGGGTAACCGGTGCGGGCGTGGCGGTGGCGACCGGTACGGTGGCCGTGCTGCCGGACGGAGCGGAGCTTGCCGCCGGCGTACCTACAACCAGAGAGGCGCCGCCCTGATTCGCGTCTTCATTGAGAGACGAGGAGTAGGTAAAGGTAGAGGGGTCACTGCCGATGTAGGCGAGGTCGTCGGTCCAGGCCAGGTTTTTCCCGGAGACGGTGAAACGTCCGGTGCCGCTGGAAGAAACCAGGCGGTTGGACTGAGCGCCGGTCTCGTTTGTGGTCTGCTCCATCATCACGGCATCGCTATAGACAATGGCCTGCTTCTGGGGATCATAGGTTCCGGTCATCTCCCAGTGGGCGCTCTCGGTGGCGCTGCCGGGCCAGTCAATCGTGATGGAGGCCGTCTGCGAATCCTTGGCGGTCAGACGGAGCGTGCCGCGATGTGCAAGCTGCTCGGTATACACGCCTTCGAGGTCCATCATGTTCACCGTGTTCTGAACCGCGACGACAGGTTCGGAAGCAATATCCGCGTTGTCTTTGTTCAGAAACGGGAGCTTCGGCATGGTGCAGGCGCTGAGCAGCATGCTGCAGACGAGGCAAAGAATGGCAAGATACAGAAATCTCTTTTTCAAAACATCCAATCCTCCTTTTAATAGAAAGGAATACTTAAAGGAATTTTACCACTTGGAGGCGTATTTTACAATTACAATCCGGAAACAATTGCATATATTGTGATGTTTTCTGTTCCATTCTGCTAAGTTTTGCGGTATAATATAATTACCCTGAAATCGGAGAAGATATATGAAGAAGAAAAACAAAGCGCTGACGGTCCTGCTGATCATCATGGGAGGGCTCCTGATCATGGCCTTGGGAGGACTGGCGGCCTACCTGATGTGGGAAAAACCGCCCGAGCTTCCGGCGCAGCCGGAGGAAGTGGAGCTGATCATCGAGGCGACGCCGGAACCGACCGCTACCCCCGAACCGGAGCCCACTCCCGAACCGATGCCGGAGGGAACCGCATTTGAAAACAGCCGGAAGGACGGCGTGTATACCATGCTGCTGGTCGGACTGGATCAGATGAGCGGAAGCACCGATACCATTATGGTAGGGCGCTTTGACACGGTGAAGCACGAAGTCAACCTGGTCAGCATCCCGCGGGACACCATTACGAACATCGACTCGGATATCCGGAAAATTAATTCGATCTATGCCGGGTCCCTGAACTGGGGCGGGAACGGGATCGACTCCCTCATGACCCAGATCGACTGGCTGACGGGTTTTGTACCGGACTGCTACGCGGTTCTGAACCTCAACACCTTCATCGAGATCATCGATGAACTGGGCGGGGTGGATTTCGATGTTCCGGAAGAAATGGAATACATGTACCAGGACATTCTGGGGGATGAGGGCTATATTTATCTGGCCCCGGGCATGCAGCATTTGGACGGCGTGCATGCGATGGCGCTCTGCCGCTACCGGGTCGGCTATATCACGGGAGATTACGGACGGCTGGAAACGCAGCATGCCTTCCTGAAGGCCTGCGCGGATCAGTTTATCTCACTGGGGAATATCCCGCATGCAAGAGCGGTGGCGGAGATCCTGGGAGAGAATCTGCAGACCAATCTGTCCACGGCAAACATCGCCTGGTTCATGCGGCAGCTGATGCAGTGCAAAAGTGAGGATATTCATCTATATACCATGCCTTCGGAGGGGAGAGTGCTGCAGGGCTACAGCTATGCGGTACCGCATCTCTGGGATTGGCTTGATATGGTGAACAGCTGCCTCAATCCCTTTGAAACACCGATTGAAATGTGGAATATGAATCTTGTCTACTGCGACGGGGATAGCTACTCCGGAACACAGGGCTATCTGGACGGCGCGTGGTACTTTGAAGAAGCGGTGGATGAGGAATCATAAGCCGGCCCTGAGCGAGCCGGGATCCGGCGATAAAAACCGGAACAGCTGACAAGCTTAACGGGATCTTTACGAGGCCGTCCCCTTGTAGGAGGACGGCCTCTGTGTTATGATAGAACAAAGCTTTTTAACAGGATCTTTGCACGGAGAGGGAACTGACACGATGGCGGGAAACGGACAAAAGTTAACAAGACTGCGCCAGAGGGTGTTCAAGATGGTTTCCGTCGGCGTGGTGGATGACAGAATCAACCAGGGCTATGACGCGATCAGCACCGGCCTGCTTCTTTTGAACCTCATCGGGGCCTTTGCGGGAACTTTTGACAGCTATGCCGCAAAATACGGTGTGCTCCTCCATCATATCGAGTCCGTTACCGTTGCTTTTTTCGCGCTGGACTATGTGCTGAGAATGTATACGGCGCCCTGCCTGTACCCGGATGAGCACGGCGCACGTCCGTACATGAGGTATGCGCTTTCCGGTGCCGGGATCATCGACCTGATGTCCTTCCTGCCGTATTATCTGCCGATGTTCTTCCCGGCGGGGGCGGTGGCCTTCCGTCTGATCCGCGTGGCAAGAATCCTGCGCCTTTTCCGCATCAACGCCTACTACGACTCGATGAACGTCATCACCGACGTCATTGTCGGCAAGAGCCAGCAGCTGCTCTCCTCGGTGTTCATCATCTTCGTTCTGATGCTGGCCTCCAGTCTTGCCATGTACTCCATCGAGCATGACGCCCAGCCGGACGTCTTCAAAAACGCCTTCTCGGGGATCTGGTGGTCCGTCTCCACGCTGCTGACGGTAGGATACGGCGATATCTATCCGATTACCCCGCTGGGAAAGGCCTTCGGTATTCTGATTACGTTCCTGGGTGTCGGGATGGTGGCGATCCCCACCGGTATCATCAGCGCCGGATTCGTTGAGCAGTATTCCCGGCTCCAGCGGATCTCCGACTATGCAAAGGAAGAGAACCTGCATTTTGTGAAGATTGAACTGTCCTCCGCAGATGACTGGAACGGAAAGCAGATCATGGACCTTCACCTGCCCCACGGGATGATCGTCGCCGTGATTCAGCGCGGCAGGGATATTATCGTTCCGCGCGGAGATGTCGTGCTGAAAACGGGGGACAAGCTGGTACTCGGGGCCGAAGCGCTGAAGGGCGACCATCCGGTAAACCTGAAGGAGATCACCCTGCTGAAAAACCATGACTGGAACGACACGGCGATCAAGGACCTGGATATCTCCCGACAGACTTATATCGTGATGGTGCGGCGCGACGGCGTGGCCATTGTCCCCAGCGGGAGCCTGGTGCTGCGGCAGGGGGACGTGGTGATCCTCTATACCAAGGAGCATCTGGC
>CADAPN010000140.1 GCA_902789835.1 Oscillospiraceae bacterium | reverse complement strand
GATTTCATGCAGATCCACGGCGTGCCCGCGTATGAGGAACAGAGCGGGAAGGGGACCGTGCGCCATATCTTCTGGCGGGAATCAAGGCACGGCGAGCGGGTGCTCTGCATCGTGGCAGCCCGCGGCTTCGGAAGCCTCACGGATGCGCTGACGACCCATCTCAGAGAACAGTGTCCCTTCCTGACGGGCATTGTCCTGAACATCAACAAAACCCGGGGAAACACCGTCCTGGCCGGGGAGTTCTATCCGCTCTGGGGAAATCCCGCCGTAACGGAGACCCTGTGCGGCAGCGCCTTCGAGATCGCCCCCCAGGCCTTTTTGCAGATTAACCCTCCGCAGGCCGAGGCGCTGTACCGGAAAGCGCTGGACTACGCCACCGGAGACTCTGCCGCGGACTCGGTCGGGAACACGCTGGCCTTGGACCTCTACTGCGGCGCGGGTACGGTTACGCTCTGTCTGGCCGGCCGCTTTCAGCGGGTGATCGGCGCGGAGATTGTTCCCCAGGCCATCGAGAACGCGAAGGAGAACGCGAAACGAAACGGAATCGAGAACGCGGAGTTTCTCTGTGCCGATGCCGCCGAGATCGCAGAACGCTTACGCGGGGAAGGCCTGCGTCCGGACGCCGTGGTGGTGGACCCGCCGCGGAAAGGCCTGGCGGAATCCGTGGTGCGGGACATCGCGGCGATGGGGCCCGAACGTGTGGCCTATATCAGCTGCAGCCCGTCCACGCTGGCCAGGGACGTGGCACGCTTCGAGGAAGCGGGATACCGCCTGGCCGCCGCCGAAGCCTTCGACATGTTCCCGAGAACTTCCCATGTTGAGACGGTTGTTCTCTTGTCCCAGCAAAAGCCCGACGGAAAGGACAAATGTCAATAGACGGACCCTTATCATCGAATTGCAAAAATATGCATGGCAATCGGTGCCGGAATGTGCTATAGTGGAGTCAATCCAGTGAGGAGGGAATCGTCATGCAGACAACAAGAATCCATTTTGAAGACTTGAGTTTTATTGACATTCGCGTTTCCGATCTCCAGACGGAGGAGTTTCGGCGCTGGCTGCGCTTTGCCAACCGGAACGACACCTACACCGTTCCCGGCCTGAAGCGGGTCATCCGGCGCAAGGATATCGCCAGGACGGAGTTCATTCCGGATGAAGCATAAGCGGCTGATTGCGCTCCCGGTCTTTCTCCTTCTTCTGCTGCTCCTGACCGGGGTGCTTCTGCTTCGATACCAAAGTCCTGCGGCAGTTTCTCCCGCGGCGCCGGAGATCCGGCCGGAACCGGAAACCGCCCCGGGACAGAACCCGACCGAAGAAGCGACGGCCTCAGCATCGGACTCAGCCCCAACCTCCGTGCCGGCGTCAACACCGGCCGCTTCCAATGCGGCCCAAAGCACCCCGGGAGAATCCCCGGCGGCTTCGCAGGCGGAGGAAAACCCGCCTCCGTCCGAGGCCGATGCGCTTCCGGCGACGGAACCGATCTCGGATGATCGGGCGGGCAAGACATACGACGAGCATACCTATCAGCTGGTAACGGATATCATCTATACCATGCGAAACCGCGGGGAAGAGGAAGAAGCTTCCATCCGTGCCCTGCTGGCGGAGCTGAAAGAGGCGAATCCCGACCTCGGCATCCTGTGGGAGGGGATCGCGGATTACTGGTTTTATGTCTGCCGCGACTTTACCGTAAATCAGGGGCGCCTGCCGGAGGGCCTGCCGACGGATGACAGCCTCGGCATCACGGTCCTGGGCTTCCAGCTCATGAGCGACGGAACAATGGCCCCGGAGCTCATCGGCCGCCTCGAGACGGCCCTGGCCTGCGCCGCACAGTACCCCAACGCGTACCTGATTGTGACGGGCGGCGGAACCGCAGCCGGAAACAACAGCGTGACGGAAGCGGACGCGATGGCGGGATGGCTGGAAGAGCACGGAATCGACCGCTCGAAGATCATCGTCGAAAACCGCTCCCTCACCACGGACCAGAACGCCTCGAACACCTGCGCCATCCTCGCCGGGCAGTACCCGGGAATCCGCGCGCTTGCAATGGTTTCCAGCGACTATCATGTGGCGCTGGGAAGCATGCTGTTTACCGAGGCGGCCCTGCTCTATGCATATGAGCATGACGGTACCGCGCCGTATGAGGTCGTGTCCAACGCCGGCTTCGCCACTTCGGGCAATCCCGTCTACAGCAACCCGAGGATGTTCCCCTCGGACATGTGGATTCTGGCGGATCCGCATTTATAACAGAACATATAATAAAAACCCGGCCGGAGACCCTGACAGATCGTCAGATGTCTTCGGCCGGGTTTTCACTGTGTTCAGGCGAGTTCCGCCACAAAGCAGTGCCAGTCTTCTTCGTATAAATGCCGGAGAATCCGGAATCCGGCTTTTTCAATGGCGGCCTCGACCTCGGCCTGCCGCCCCTGGATGATGCCGGAGGTGATGAAAACCCCGTCATTGCGGAGAAAAGCGGGGACATGGGCGGAGAGAGGGATGATCACGTCCGAGACGATGTTGGCCAGCACGATGTCATAGCCGCTCCCGAAGCTGCGCCGGAGCGAGGCGTCCGCGATGACGTCCCCCGCCACAATGCGGATGCGGTCGGGGCCGAAGTCGTTCAGTGCCGCGTTTGCCGCCGCCACATCCGGGGCTTTGGGGTCGATGTCACAGCCGAGGCAGCTGTCGCAGCCGAGGACCAGCGCCCCGATCCCGAGAATGCCGCTGCCGCAGCCGAGATCCAGAACGCGCTTGCCGGGCCCGGCATATTCCTCAAGCGCTTCGAGGCACATGCGCGTCGTGGCGTGGCTGCCGGTCCCGAAGATGAGGCCGGGATCCAGGCGGAGCGGCAGGCGCCCTCCGGCGGGGATCTCTTCCCATTCCGGCACGACCACAAGACGCTCGCCCACCGGGATGGGCTTATAGTATTCGCGCCAGTTGTTTTCCCAGTCGCTGTCTTCCACCGTGGACACGGTGACATCCGGATACCGGGCCCGTACCGCCTGCAGAACGGAGCGCCCGTCCGCATCGTCCGTGACGTAGAATTTCAGGCGGCTGACCCCTTTGAAGCGGTCCTCCAGCTCCTGATCCACATAGTCCCAGTACTGATGATTGTTCTTAAGAAACTCCCGGAAGTCCTCTTCGTTCTCCACGACAAAGCCTCCGACGCCGAGCCCCGCAAGCTCGTCACAGCGCCCGTCAATTTCCTCCGAGGGGGTATCCAGAATGCATTCCCAATAACGCATGCCTGCGGAAATCAGTCCTCGCCGCGCTCCTTGAGAGCGGCCTTGCGGGAGATGTTCCAGCGGCCCTTCTCGTCGATGCCGATGAACTTGACCCAGGTCTTGTCGCCGACGTTGAGCACGTCTTCCACCTTCTCGGTGCGCTTGAACTCAAGGTCCTTGATGTGGCACATGGCGTCCTTGCCGGGAACGAGCTCGATGAACGCGCCGAGGTTGGAAATGATGCGCTTGACTTCGCCGTAATACAGTGCGCCGACTTCAGGCTCAAAGACGATGTCTTCGATGGTCTTGCGGGCCGCGCGGCAGGCTTCGATGTCGGAGGAGGCGATGAAGATGCTTCCGTCGTCGTCGATGTCGATCTTGCAGCCGGTGTCGGCCGTGATCTTCTGGATGACCTTTCCGCCGGAGCCGATGACCTCGCGGATCTTGTCCGGGTTGATGTGCATCTGGATCATCTTCGGTGCGGTCTTGGCCAGCTCCTTGCGCGGCTCGGGGATCGCCTTGAGCAGGATGGCGTCAAGGATCTGGAAGCGGGCTTCCTTGGTGATGGCGAAGGCTTCCTTCACGATCTCGTGCTTCAGACCGTCATTCTTGAGGTCCATCTGGATGGCGGTGATGCCCTGCTTGGTGCCGGCCACCTTGAAGTCCATCTCGCCGTGGAAGTCTTCCACGCCCTGGATGTCGATGAAGGTGGTGAAGTCGTCACCGTCCTGAATCAGACCGCAGGAGATGCCCGCGACCGGAGCCTTCAGAGGCACGCCGGCGTCCATCAGGGCCAGCGTCGTGCCGCAGATGGAACCCTGGGAGGTGGAACCGTTGGAGGAGAGAACTTCCGAGACCACACGGATGGTGTAGGGGAAGTCCTGGACGTCGGGGATAACGCACTCCAGGGCCTTCTCCACGAGGGCGCCGTGGCCGTATTCGCGGCGGTTGGTGCTGCGGCTGGCACGGGCTTCACCGGTGGAGTAGGAGGGCATGTTGTAGTGATGCATGAAGCGCTTCTCTTCCTCTTCCCAGATGGTGTCGAGCTTCTGGGACTCGGAGAGGGTGGCGAGGGTCGCAATGGAGAGCACCTGGGTCTGGCCGCGGGTGAAGAGGCCGGAACCGTGCACGCGGGGGATCACGCCGACTTCGGCGGCGAGCGGACGGATTTCGTTCATGGCGCGGCCGTCGACACGCTTGCCGGCGAGCAGCCATTTCTTGACAACCTTCTTCTGCAGCTTGTAGAGGATCTCGTCCATGTACTGCATGAGCTCGGGATGCTCTTCGCCGTACTTCTCCTCGACCATGCTGACCCAGTCGTTGACGCGGGCTTCGCGCACGTTCTTGTCGTCGGTGTCCATGCAGTATTCCATGGACTCGAACTCGTTGGCAACCAGCTTCTCGAAGAGCTCTTCGTCGAAGGCGGCGTGCTCATAGCTGAACTTCGGCTTGCCGATCTCGCTGACCATCTTGTCGATGAGGTCGAGAACCGGCTGCAGGTGCTCATGCGCCTGGACAATGCCTTCGTACATGACATCGTCGGGAACCTGGTCCGCCTCGGACTCGATCATGACGATCTTCTTGTGGGTGGCGGCGACGGTGGTGGTCATGCGGTTGCGCTTGCGCTCTTCCTGGGTCGGGTTAAAGAGGTACTTCTCACCGTCCCAGCCGAGGACGATCCCGGCGATGGGGCCGTTGAAGGGAACGTCGGAGATGCTCACGGCGGCGGAGGCGCCGATCATGGCGGTGATCTCCGGGGAGCAGTCGCGGTCCACGGACAGAACCTCGCAGGCGATGACGACGTCGTTGCGCAGGTCGGTGGGGAAGAGGGGACGCATCGGGCGGTCGATCAGACGGGAGGCGAGAACCGCCTGCAGGCTGGGTTTGCCCTCACGGCGCATGAAGCGAAGTCCACGGCGAGAGGGAAGTAGTCGATGCCGTCCTTGGGACGGGCGGAGGCGGTGCAGGTGACGAGCACGGTGGTCTCGCCGTAGGTGACGAGGACGGCCGCGTTGCAGAGCTCGGCCAGCTTGCCGACTTCCATGGTGAGGGGACGGCCTTCATAGGTCATTTCGAACTTGCGGTAATTCGGGAACTGTTTCTTGGTGATGATCATGCAATAAACTCCTTATCAATCAGTACGGTCATGCGGATGGTCTGGATTTAAGAATATAAAATATGGAGGGACCTATTCACTTGTCCCTCCATAAAACCTTCATATCCTTCAGAATGCTGTGGAAACGAAGCCGGAAGCAATCACTTGCGGATGTTCAGCTTCGCAATGATGGCACGGTAGCGCTCGATGTCCTTCTTGGCCAGGTAGTCGAGCAGGCGGCGGCGCTTACCGACCATCTTGTACATGCCAAGACGGCTGTGGTCATCGTTGGGATGA
>CADAPN010000139.1 GCA_902789835.1 Oscillospiraceae bacterium | reverse complement strand
CACTTAGTTTAACACAGGAGGTTTTCTCTGCCATATACTAAAGTCTTTTTTCCTACCCCCAGTTGAACTGGGGGTTTATTAACGCCTATTCGGCTCCAAGGAATACGGCGCGCAGGATTTCTCCCGCGCGCCGCAGCGTTCATCCGTTTCGGCAAACTGCCGATCAGAACTTGACCTTCAGCGCCTGGCCGACCATCAGGAAGTTCTGGTCCGTGATGCCGTTCCACTCTGCAAGCTTGTTGACGGAAACGCCCATCTGTTTGGCAATGCCCTCCAGGGTATCGCCCGACTTCACCGTATAGGTGATTCTGGAGCCGCCGGTGACGTTGTCCAGCTGTTCATCGTTCAGTACTGCTTTTTCCATTTCTGATATCCTCCGTTTCAATTGTTTTTTCATTCTGGATTACTCTATCATGATCTGTCCAACAGATGTCCAGCAGATCAGATTCTCTTCTTCCCTCTCGGGATTTGCTCAGCGCTGCTCATTGACATAGAGCATGGCTTTGCTCTGAATCAGTTTCACAACCTCGTCAACACTGCGCTGATCCGCAAAATAAGGCAGAGCGCCGTCGATAATGATTCTCTTGAGGCTGTCGTCGGTGTGCAGGATGTTGGTCGTCGCGTTGATGATCTCTTCCACTCTCGCCACATCCTCCTCGGACGCAGTTCTGTACGGAACCGTCACGCCGTTGACCTGCATGCTGCCCAGATCTTCCTCAATCCGCTTTCCTTCCTCGTTCAGCATGAAGCTTCCGTCCGGATTGCGCTGATACTTTGTTGTTGTGGCTTCGCTCTTCATCTTCTCATAGACGCTGCGATTGGTCGGGAAAACTTCTCCCAGGAACTGTTCCTGGTATTCGGGAAGGAAGAACTGACGGATAAACTGCCAGGCGGCATCTTTGTCCGCACAGCTTGAGGTAATGGCGAAGGAGTTTCCAATCTGCGCAAACATGCTTCCCACGCCGTTTTCCGTCGGATAACCGACGAAGGTGCAGGGTTCTCCGCCGAGGCCGGCCGTATTCACCTGGAGATCCTCGAAGCAGGCGAAGTTGCATTGCTTCATCAGCTGAAGCCCCATGAGAAGGCGTGTGTCCGTGTCATAGTCATCCGCCCCTCCGTCGGTCTCCCAGCTGTAGACCGTCGGGAAGCTCTTCACAAATTCCAGAAGCTTGATAAATCCGTCTGACTGGAAGCCGCACTCTCCGCTGCTCCAGTCCACGTAGTTTTCCAGCTCCAGATACAGCAGGAAGGTCAGGGCCAGATCCTGCGTTGTATAGCGCTCAAAAACGGTGCAGTTCGGGTTCTCCGCCTGCAGTCTGCTCATCGCTTCCTGGAACTCGTCCATCGTCCATCCGATGTGATCTCCGACAACCCTGCTGAGTCCGGCGGTGGTCAGGATATAGAAGTTGCCCACAGTCTGATAGAGCATCCCGTTCTCCTCAAACGCCTGGATAACATGCTCCAGCAGGTCAGAGCGGTTCAGCTCCGGATCGGCGTCCATATAGGGGTACAGATCTTCCACCAGACCTTTACTTCCGAGTCGGTCCGCCGACAGGAGACTGATGTCCAGGATATCCGGCATGTCACCGGCGATGATTTCCGTCTGAAGGCGGTTGATGCCCGCGTTCCGTTCATCTTCGTTTGCAGAGCTGTAGTTATTGTACTGGGAGTAATCCGTCACTTCGATACGGTAGTCCGGATTGCTTCGGTTAAAGCGGCTCACCATTTTGCTGGTGAACGGATACAGATTCATGACGGCCAGACGCAGGACCTTCTTCTGGGATACCTCTCCGGCCGCATTCTTTGAGAGTACAATCAGGTCGTTTTCAATCCCGTTCACGGTCTCCTGAGTGGACGTGGTGACAATTCTTCCGTCCTGGAGCATACAGAAGCTCTCATCGCCCTCACGTGCCACATCACAGTCGATCCAGTTGAACAGTTTCACCGGCTCGCCGGTTTCGAAATTCAGTCCGTAGACGCTGTCACCGGCGCTGTAGATAACCGGGTACTCCCCGTCTCCGGCTGCCATCCCGTTTACAAAATCGCCGAGCTGTACCTTGTCTTTCAGGCCCTTCTCCTCCAGATCCAGAAGCCCGATCAGTTCCCCGCGCTCGTAGCAGCAGATCGCAATCTCACCGTTTGCCAGCCCCACCATGTATTCCGGTGTGCTGCTCATCCGGAAGGAATCCGCCACGCTGCCCGTCTGCGGATCCAGCAGAACAATCCGGTCTTCCTGGATATAGTTTGCCGTTCCGGAAAACCACTCATGGATCGCAAGGCAGATATGTCCGTCCTTGTCCAGCGCCATACCGGGCACTTCAAAGGAATAGCTTCCCTCGAGATCCTTTACCTCTTCGGCATGGTTTTTCAGTCCGTCGAGAGAGAACTCTGAAACCACCGTTCCGTCTTCACGGACACAGACCAGCATCTCATGTTCTTCGTTTCGGAAAGAACTGCCGTGCTCCTGCTCTGTCCCTGCCGTTTCCCCCGAAGGCTCGCTGCCGTAGCGGTAGTGCTTCTCGAGAACCCAAAGGTTTCCGTCCTGTGCGGCGCAGAGGCCTTCAAACACAACGCCGCTGTTTTCCCCCTGTCCGGCATCGCTCTGTTTCGGCTGATACGGCAATCTCTCGATCGACCCGTCAGTGCCGACTTTGCACAGTACCGGTCCGTAGACCCAGTACTGTTCCGGCCATTCCGGTGATACCCCCGCCGGTGTCTCGTCCGAAATCACGCCAAGCGACGTGAAGTACACCGTTTCTCCCACGACGGCGGCATGATCCAGGCCTGCGGTCAGGTTTGAATCCTCCAGTTCCAGATACTGGGCACGGTACCCCGCCGGTTCCGCTTCGGTCTCTTCGGCTTCTTTCTCCGCCTTGACCGCTCCGGTCATGCCGACTTTCTGCTCCGCGGCCTGTATCTTTTCTGACGGAGTACCGCCGCATCCCGCCAGAAGACTCACGGTCAGCAGCAGCGCAATCAGAATTGTAAACTTCTTCTTCATTTTCATCCTTCAAACTTCTTTCCGCTTGTATTCGGTTTCAAGCTTCTGTGTGAATTTATCACCTTTTCTGTCACACAAGTGTCACACAAGCCTGCTTCGCGGCTTCTGTACTGCACTTGCCGAGGACCTATTATACTCGATTCCGCCGCGATGTTCCAATGAACATTTTCTGAATTCGTGCCGGATCCCGCCTGTGTTCAGCGCGCTCTGAGAACAGCCACTCAAACGGCAAGGCACTCTGCATGCTGCAGCGTGCCTTGTGCTCTCGGTTTCTCTCTCCTGTTTTATCCCAAAATTGCTTTGATGCCCTTTGCACTCCGAAGTGCGGCATCTTTAAAATGATTCCCCGGGTTCAGTTCCCAGGTTACCTCCAGGCCGAAACTTCTATAGTGCTCTGCCAGGGCTTCGGTGTTTCCCTGTACGGTCCTCAGGACGCTGTTTCCTGTGCGCGCTTCCCGGTCGCCGAGGGAGAGATACAGCTTCATGGGGAGCTTTCGCATTTCATGCGTCAGAGCATACTCCTTAAACTCCGGAAACCACAGTGATCCCGACACGCTGGCGATTCGGTCAAAAACATCACATCGGTAGGCCGCATACAGGGCAAACAGACCCGCGAGGGAGTATCCCGCGATCCCGATGAAGGAAGGCGTGCCCTCTATCCTCTCCTTTGCTTTCGGCATGATCTCCGTCAGCAGAAGGTCCAGGTATTCATCCGCACCGCCTGTGCAGGGCGTGTCGTTTTTGGAAAGCGGCGGGCAGTACCAGGGGCTCATGTCATGATCCCAGTTGAGATTGCTCACAACAAGAAGATTGCAGTCCGGCGTGTCGATCTCCTGCATGGCGCTGACGACAGATTCCCCGTCACCCGAGTAATGATTCAGCACGATCAATGGGCTTCCTTTCTGTTTGCCCAGATACAAAGCTACGCTTTTCCCACCCAATTCGAACATCTGTTTGCTCATATAGGTCCCCTTGACAATCATTTGTATGATTATTATACTGAGTTTTGAAAGTAAATCAAGTACGAAGCAATTGCATACAAAGTACGCAGTTTGATGCCGAGGTGCCGCATGGAAGAAAAGAAGACCTACATGTCCTATGATGAGTATTTGGTGAGGGTCAAGGATGGAATCGTGACAGACCGGGGCAACTGTCCGGTTACCCCTCTTCTTCTGATGCTTCAAGGCAAATGGAAGACGCAGGTGTTGTATGAGTTCTGCATCTACGACAGGGTCCGTTTCGGACAGCTCAAAAAAGATCTTCCCGGTATTACCAACACCATGCTGTCCAATACACTGCGCGATTTGGAAGCGGACGGCCTGATATTTCGTGAACAGTTCAATGAGATCCCGCCTCGCGTTGAATACGGCTTCACCGAGATGGGCAGGGATCTCCTTCCTGTGTTCTACTCCATTATGGTGTGGGGGTTCAAACACGAGAATGATCTTCGTCAGAAAAACGGAGACGTATAAAAGGTTCCCTGTCGCTAAAAATCGACGCTCTGCAAATCGCAGAGTGCCGATTTTGTGTGGAATAATCCGTGGTGGAGCTGTATAAGAAATTTTTTTGTTAATATTGGCGTGACGGGAGCTCCCGATAAGTCTGGATTTCCAGATAGAGCAATATGCGCCGGCGCGCCCTGTGACCGGAATAGATCGAATAAAGGGTATATGTATTTATGAAAAGAGATTTATTAAAACCATGGAAGAGAACAGCCGTGTTTCTTATGATTCTTCTTGCGGTCCTTTTGACGGCCGCCTGCGGAAAGGCTGAGACGGCTTCGCCGGTTTCTGCGGAAAGCGTTGTTGACAAAACGGAAGCGGGGCCCAAGCCCGCAGCCGCCTCCGCGGAGGAGATTCATCCGTTTGAGAACACCTCCCCGCAAGGTGAACAGGAAGATACGCTAACAGAAAATCCCGCCGAAACAGGTGATCCGTTTACCCTTTCGGAAACGCAGCAGTATGCGGCGAATCTCTCTCTGAGCAATTTCTCCGAGCAATGGTTCTGTGAGATCGGGACTTTCGATCACTACGATTCCGCTGATACGAGCATCGCGCAGCTGTTCTCCTTCGCCCATCTCTGGGCTAAGATCAACCGGCCGACGGAGCTGGAGTACAGAGACAGTTATGAGACCATGACCCGCGAGACGTTCTTTGAGATCATCGGTCCTCGGATCGCCTATCCGGAGGATCTTCAGCCCATCGAAGGGGAGGACTATTCTGCCGCGCTCGGTATCGGCACGTTTGACTGGAACCACTGCTGGTAT
>CADAPN010000138.1 GCA_902789835.1 Oscillospiraceae bacterium | reverse complement strand
TGGCCAGAGAAGACATGGAAGCGTTTCTCGGAACGAAAGTCAACCTTCAGACCTGGGTCAAGGTGAAAGACAGCTGGCGCGACTCGCTTGCGCAGCTGAGGAACTTCGGTTACACGGAGTAAGAGCACATGTTCCGGACGGAAAACGCGCTCATTCTCCGGGAAGTGCGCTTTAAGGAGTCGGACCGGATTCTGACCGCGCTGACGGCGGATGCCGGAAAACTGACGCTCGCCGCTCACGGGGCCCTCAGCAAGAAGAGCCGCATTGCGGCGGCAACACAGCAGTTGACCTATGCGGAGCTGACGCTCTTTGAAAAGAACGGCCGGTATACGGTCCGGGAAGGCATTACGAAGGAAGCCTTTCAGGGGCTTCGCATGAATCTGGACCGCCTGGCGCTGGGGAGCTACTTTTCCGAGTGCCTCGAGCAGTACGCCGGAGAGGAGCAGCCCGAACCGGAACTGATGCAGCTCGGGCTGAACTGCCTCTATGCCCTGAGCGAAGGACTGTACAGCCCGGAAAAAATCAAGGCGGCCTTTGAGCTGCGCCTGATGACCGAGGAGGGCTATGCGCCGGCAGGCGATTTCTGTGCGGTCTGCGGCCGGTCGGAGATCCGGGAACCGGTCTTCGCCCTGGAGGATGGACAGGTCGTATGCCGAAGCTGCCGGAAGGCGGGCAGAACGCTGCCCCTGAGCGAAAACGCACTGGCGGCGCTGCGGTATCTTGTCCGGGCCCCGGCCAAAAAGCTGCTGTCCTTCCGTATTGGAGATGAGGACCTGCATCTGCTTGCGGATGCGGCGGAGAACTGGCTGCTGCAGTGCTCCGGAAGAAGCTTTTCGACGCTGACGTATTATAAGAACCTGATACGAAATCTGTGAGGAAGAGATGTTGGAGAAGTCATATTTCACCCTGGAACTTCCGGCTGTTCTGGAAATGCTTGCGGCTCAGGCCGAATCCGAGCTCGGGAAAGCGGCGGCAAGGGAGCTTCAGCCCTCGGGGAATACAGAGGAAGTCCGGCGTCGGCTGACGGAGACAAGCGACGCCGCGCGGCTGATGACACTGCGGGGAAGCCCGTCTTTTTCCGGGGCACGGGACATCCGTCCGGCACTTGAGCGGGCGAGACTCGGCGGAGCGCTGAACACGCGGGAACTGCTGGACATTGCAGGCCTCGCGCGCTGCGCGAGACTGTGCAAAGCCTATCTCGCCGAGGAGAAAAACGAAAAAACCAGCATCGACAGCCTCTTTCACGCACTGCGTGCCAACAAGTACCTGGAAGAGCGGATTTATACCGCGATTCCGGCGGAGGATGAGATCGCCGACAGCGCATCGTCCGATCTCGCCGATATCCGCCGCAAAATGAGGGCGGCTTCGGCACGGGCCAGAGAAGCGCTTAACAAAATCCTCGCCTCGCCGTCCTACGCCAAGGCACTGCAGGAGCCGATTATCACCATGCGGTCCGACCGCTATGTCCTGCCGGTTCGGGCCGATCACAAGAGCGCGGTGCCGGGGCTGGTGCATGATATCTCATCTTCCGGCATGACGCTGTTTATCGAGCCGATGGCGGCGGTGAAGGCAAACAACGAGCTGCGGGAGCTGGCGGCAAAGGAAAAACTGGAAATTGAACGGATCCTGGCCGAGCTCTCCGCCGAGTGTGCCGAGCATGCGGACGACTTTTCCGAGGACTGCGTCCTGCTGGTACGGCTGGATCTCATTTTTGCCAAAGCGCGCCTGTCGTATAAAATGGACGCCACGGCGGCGGAGCTCTCCGAACGGAGTATCAATCTGCGCCGGGCGCGGCATCCGCTCCTGGACCCGGCAAAAGCGGTGCCGATTGACCTGAATCTCGGGGAAGAATTTGACACGCTTGTGATCACCGGACCGAACACCGGCGGCAAGACCGTGGCCCTGAAAACCATCGGGCTGCTCTCGGCCATGAACCAGTGCGGGCTGCACATCCCCGCTTCGGACGGAAGCACACTGCCGGTCTTCTCCCATATCCTTGCCGATATCGGCGACGAGCAGAGCATTGAACAGAATCTCTCCACCTTCTCGGCCCACATGAAGAATATCGTGGAGATTCTGGACACCTGTGAGGACCGCTCGCTGGTCCTGTTCGACGAGCTGGGCGCGGGCACCGATCCGACGGAGGGTGCGGCGCTTGCCATCGCAATTATTGAGCATGCCAGAAAATGCGGTGCCATGATTGCCGCAACGACCCATTATGCGGAGCTGAAGATTTATGCCACGAACGAGCCGGGGGTTCAGAACGCCTCCTGTGAGTTCGATGTGGAAACCCTGCGGCCAACCTATCGCCTGCTGGTGGGAATCCCGGGCAAATCCAACGCGTTTGCAATCTCCAAACGGCTGGGCCTGGATGAGAGCATCATCCGGGATGCGGCCGACCGGATCGGAACGGAGACGCAGAGCTTTGAAGCCACGATCGAGAAGCTGGAGCAGACCCGTCACGCGCTGGAGCGGGAGAGAGAAACAGCAGCCGCGCACCTGAAAAAGGCCGCGGAAGAAGAGAAAAAAGCCTCCCAGCTTCGTGCGGAGCTTTCCGTGCGCCTGGAGAAAGCGGAGATCAAGGCCCGCCGCGATGCCCAGCGGATTCTGGACGAGGCGCGTGAGACGGCGGAGAGCGTCTACGCGGAACTCGATGAGATGCGCCGTCATGCAAACGACGAGCAGCAGGCCGATGAGATCAACCGCGCGAGAACGGAACTTCGCAGGAGACTGAATGAAAAAGAGGCCTCTCTGCGCGAGACGGAGGATCTTCCCGCGGAAGAGGAGAAGAAGTCCTCGAGAAAGCTTCGTGTCGGGGACACCGTCAAAATCAAAGCCATGGGCGTCAAGGCCGAGGTCGTCTCCGTCAATAAGGACGGGACCGTAAACCTGAAAGCCGGAATCATGAACGTGAGCGCCAGGGAAGACGAGGTGCTTCTGCTGGAGGGCGAGACGAAAAAGCCGCAGAAGGCAGCGCCCGCAGCATCCGTGGGGACAAGACTGGTGCATGTCGCCTCGGAGATCGACCTACGGGGAATGGAGTCCCTGGAGGGGGTGCTGGCTGCCGAGCGCTACCTTGACAGCGCCGCGATGGCGAGAATGAAAACGGTAACTATCATCCACGGCAAGGGGACGGGAGCACTGCGGGAAGCGGTTCAGCAGATGCTCAAACGAAACAAGCTGGTCAAGAGCTTCCGACTCGGCCGGTACGGAGAGGGCGAAGCGGGAGTAACCGTTGTCGAGCTGAAATAAAACAGGAGGGGGACTGCCCGGAACAGAGCAATTCCCCTCCTGCTTTTTCATATGGAACAGAATCCATATATTGTATTTTTTCGTATCAGATGGTATAATATATAGAATTATTCTGCACGGTGATTTCTGCTGAAGAACGGAGCTTTGATCTACACTCATGAAAATTCTTTTCCTTGCGCCGGCCAACAATTATCATACCCAAAAATGGTGCGGATACTTTGTCTCGAGGGGCTATGAAGTACACGTGATTTCATTTTTCCCCGGAGAGATCGAAGGCGTCACGGTCCATTTCCTGGACTGTGGGGTGGACTGGCAGCAGTCGGACAGCAAGAAACTCAAGTATCTGCTGAAAACACCGAAGATCAGACGCATTGTTGCGGAAATCGCACCGGATATCATCAGCGTGCATTACGCGACCAGTTACGGTACGGCGGCCGGTATTGCAGGGCTGAAAAACTATGCGCTCTCGGTGTGGGGGGGAGACGTCTATACCTTCCCGCACAAGAGCCCGATGCACCGGGCCCTGCTGCAGTACAGCCTGGAGCACGCGGCCTGCCTGCTTTCAACCAGCGCGGCCATGGCCAGAGAGGTTGGCAAGTATACCGACAAGAAATTCTATGTGACGCCGTTTGGCGTGAAAACAGAGCTCTTCTCGCCGGAGAGGCGCAGCAGGGAAGAAAACGACGGCCGCTTCGTCATCGGGACTGTAAAGGCACTGAAACCGAAATACGGGATTGACGTGCTCCTGAAGGCTGTGGCGCTGGTAAAACAGCAGCATCCGGAGATCCCGGTGGAACTCAGGATCGCAGGGGAAGGCCCCTGCGAAGCCGAATACCGCAGACTGACGGCGGAACTCGGGATTGAAGAGATCACAAAATGGCTTGGCTTCATCTCTCAGGAGGATGCGGCCACAGAGTGGGCCAACATGGATATCGCGGTTGTACCCTCCGTGACGGATTCGGAGTCCTTCGGTGTTTCGGCGGTAGAGGCAGAGGCCTGCCGGATTCCCGTCATTATCAGCGATGTACCCGGCCTGATGGAGGCAACGCAGCCTGGGGTGACAAGCATTGTCGTGACCAGGCGCTCGGCCGAGGCGCTGGCGGACGCCATCGTCCTTCTGTATCAGAACCCCGAGGTTCGCAAAAGAATGGGAGAAGCGGGGAGGAAGCTGGCCGTTGAGAAGTTTGACTATCAGCTCTGTTTCGAGAATATAGAGAAGATTTTCCTGGAACTGGCTGAAAACAGCCCTTACAGATCTTCACGGCGGCACTGAGATGAAAAAGATCCTACTCTATTCATCCGGGATCATTGCGGAGAAAAAACCGACCGGGGGAGAGCTGCGGTTTCTGGAACTGGCCCGATTTCTGGCCGGGAAAAAGGGCGCCGAGCTCTGCTGCGCCGATGAAGAAGCGGCCCTTCAGCCATACGGACTGCGTGCCGATGTGCAGATGAAGAAGCCGGAGCACGCGCCGCGTTTCCTGCCGGAAGAGGCGCGAATCCTCCTGGATAACCGCCCGGTCTTAAAGCGTATTGCGAAGAGCCGCTATGACGCGGTGATCGCCTTTGACGTGCCGCCGGCCATCGGGCTGAGCCTCTACGGCGTCAGGAATCTGGTCCTGATGATCCGGAAGGACATGATCGGCTACGAACTGGTGAAAAGCGCCGGATACGGATGGAAGAAACGGCTTCGGATCCTGTATCAGTGGGGCTGCGAGGGAATCTGCCTGCGAAAAGCCAGACAGGTAGTGTGCCAGTGTGCCTATGACAGAGATGTGATCCTGGATCGGCATCCGCTGATCAAAGCGCGGAGCAAGCCCAAATTCAAAATACAGATCAACAACTGCAATCCTTCCTGGATTGTGATGCGTGCGGACGAAGCCGGCAAAGCGGAACAAAAACAGAATGACCGCTTTCGGGTGGGCTTTGTCGGGGGATTTGATGATCTCCGAAAAGGCCAGGAGCTCTTCCTGAAAGCGGCAGAGCAGCTGACACAAAAATACCCTGATATGGAGTTTCTTCTGGTCGGGGGCGGAAAAAAACTC
>CADAPN010000137.1 GCA_902789835.1 Oscillospiraceae bacterium | reverse complement strand
CCTCTGTACGCTTCTCGATACGAAGCCGGAGGTGCTGGACCGTCCGGAGGTGCTGGACCGCTACGGCGACGCGTTCCATCCCAGGCGCGAAAACTGGGAAACGCTCGTCGGCGACATCGAGTTTGAGGACGTCAGCTTCCGCTATCCCGACGGGGAAGAGACCGTGCTGGAGCATTTTAATCTGAAAATTCCCTTCGGGACCTGCCTTGCCATCGTCGGAGAGACCGGGGCAGGGAAGTCCACCCTCGCCAATCTGATCTGCCGCTTCTATGAGCCCACCCATGGCCGCGTCCTGATCGACGGGCGGGACGCCCGCGAGCGCTCCCAGCTCTGGCTGCACTCCTCGATCGGCTATGTTCTCCAGGCGCCGCAGCTCTTCTCCGGAACCATCCGGGAGAATCTGCTCTACGGGAACCCGGAAGCCACCCCGGAGCAGATTGACCGGGCGCTGGAACTGGTCTCGGCCAAGGACTTTGTGGACCGGCTGGAACAAGGCCTGGACACCGACGTGGGGGAGGGCGGGGACCTTCTCTCCACCGGTGAAAAGCAGCTTCTGTGCTTTGCCCGCGCCATTCTCTGTGATCCCCGGATTCTGATTCTGGACGAGGCCACAGCCTCGGTCGACACCATCACCGAGCAGAAGATCCAGAGCGCCATCGACACCGTCATTCGCGGCAGGACCTCGGTGGTGATTGCCCACCGGCTCTCCACCGTCCGAAACGCCGACTGGATCCTGCACATGGAGGACGGCCGCATCGTCGAACAGGGCATCCATGAGCAGCTCATGGCGGCGCGCGGGGGCTACTGGAGGCTCTATACCCGCCAGTATGAAGACGAGATCACCCTGGATGCCCTCGGATAAGAACCGCGGGCGGAAACACAGCGAGAACCCGGAGAAAGCACCTTCTCCGGGTTCCCGCTGTCTGTTTTCTTCTGTTATGCGCAGAGTTTTCTATTCTCCGTCAGGGGGCTTTCTTTTCTCTGTTATTTCTTCTTCGGGATCTCGGCGTGAACCCTGGCGTCACAGTGCATGCATTTCACGACCATCAGCCCTGGTGCGTCTTTGGTGGCTTCCTTCTCCACCACCCAGTCACCCCACTCGTGGTCCAGAAGGGGAAGCTCAACCACCGTTTTTGCGCCGCAGACCGTGCAGTGATAGATGACGCCGCCGTGCTGGGAACAGGTGGATTTCCACGCGCCGTCCTGATGCTCAAAGTCATAGACATGATACCGCGGGGAAGCAAGAACCGCCTCGGTCTTCTCGTCTCCGCAGCGGGTGCAGACATACCGCGCCAGGCCGTCGTCCTGGCAGGTCGGCCGTTCGGCATAGTCGCTGAAGGCATAGTTGTGGCCGAGAGGCTTTCCGACCGCGGGCGCGCTCAGGCTCCATTTGGCGGAGGAATTGCCGAAGAGGCTGCCGCAGAGGTCGCACTCCCAGTACTCCTGCACCGCGCCGTTTTCACAGTCGGCGGCGGTCGCGGCATGATGGATCAGCTTGTGGCTTGCAGGCAGCGTCACCGCCTGGGTCCGGATGCCAAAGCCGGGATTCAAAAACACGGCGGCGGCCTCCACGTTCCCCTTCTCTTCACAGGTCGGTTCCTTTATGACCAGGACATCGGTCCTGACCGTCTCATTGATCGGACCGTGCGTGTGATGGACGCAGGGCGCCGAGGCGACGCAGGATGTACCGTCCGCGCTCCAGGCGTAATTGGCATAGACCAAGTTCGGACGGTGCATGATCTTCAGATTCATTCCTTCCGGAAGCAGGGACGCTTTGATGCCGGAATCACACCAGCGGTACACCGCTTTCAGCGCACCGCAGCCTTCGAAGGCATCCGCCTCCAGCTCCCGCAGAGCGGTCGGAAGGGTCAGGCTGCTCAGGCTTTCACAGTTTTGAAAGGCCTTCGCCCCGATGCGCTCGACGCTGTCAGGCAGGACGACCCCCTGCAGATTCCGAAAATTTGAGAAAGCCCCGTCGCCGATCTCCGTCACGCCTTCCGGAACCGAGACCGCCAGCACGGAGAGCCTTGCATCTTCATTCAGTTCGGCGAAGGCCTCGGCATCCAGCGGACCGCTTCCTTCCAGGGTCATGATTCCATGGTCATCGATCTGAAAAGGGAATGCTGCGCTTTCGCTGTTTTCCTCTGCAAAGGCAAGGCTCGCCGGCAGCAGAAAAAGCAGCAGGACGCAGAAGGTGATGCTCAGCAGGCTGCGATAAGTTTCTGTCTTCATGATATGCTCCTCCTCTATGACATGTGATCAGCTGTTTTCTCTTTCTTCAACGCTGGGTCTGTTTTTCTCTGTTTCTTCGATGATGACAACATCGGCATGGTATTCCTCCGCTCCGGCCGCTCCCTCCGCTTTGGCAATCTCAAGGTAGATCATGCGGACCGCCTTGCCGAAATAGGACCGGACCGTGGCCACATCCTTCGGGCGGATCTCTCCCACACAGCCCTGATCGGTCATGACCCGGATGTTCAG
Organism: Oscillospiraceae bacterium; assembly: GCA_902789835.1. The sequence goes on along the minus strand of CADAPN010000137.1, from coordinate 4,266 downwards.
CTTTCCGCCGAAGAGGTAGTCGTCAAACCAGACTTCCACCACCATCATGTCTTCCCCTTCGCAGAGCTTGCGGAGGGCATCCTGGCGGGAGGAGCCATCGTCGTTGTTCTTCATGACACCGTCCACAGGGAAGGCAAGCCTTCGGTGGTCACCGCTCATACTGCGCACCTTCGTCAGCGGCGCGTCTACGCGGACCAGCTCGCTGTCTGTCTTCCCGTCCGCTTCCTCATCCGCCTCCTCAGGCTTCGGCGCCCGCGGTTTTCCCATGAAGACCGCGCCGATGACGATGCAGATCAGGGCAGGCAGATATTGAAACTGTGCAAAGAGAAGCAGGCCTGCCGCAATGATCACCGCGCCGAGAATTCTCATCCCATCACCACCGTTTTCCGTTTATTCCTCTGCTGACAGTTTATAGGAGAGTCGGGAAAAAAACAAGACATTTTTCATTCCGTTTCGATTTCTTTCAGGTCCCCGCCGTGGGCGGAGGCAAAGTAGATGATATCACTGATTTCCTTTTCCTGTCCGAACTGAACGGGGTTTATGAGCTGTCCGCCGAAGACGGTGGTGGCGGTCTGGCCGCCGTCCAGGGCATAGGCTTTCCAGCAGCCGCGCTTCAGCATGGCGTCCGCTTCCTGGCGCAGTGTCGCCAGGTTATAGTACTCCGTTCCCGGCTGGGCACAGTTGATGTTCATGGTGAGATAGTGATGCCGCTCCAGCAGCCCCAGCGCCGCCCGGGCGTAGGTGTCGGTGACCTCGCCCCAGGGATACTGTTCCGGCGTGACGTCCCTGCCCTCGTCGATCAGTACCGGTCCGAAGACCAGGGAAAACAGCACGTCGTTCTCCGCAGCAAACTGCTCCGCCTGGGCCTGGTCGGTAAACTGGTTCCGGTAAGAAAAGAGCATGTCGCCGTCCGAGGTGATGTAGCAGGTGTCGCAGGTCTTCGGATCAAAACGATAAAACTCTCTCTGGTAGATTCCGATGCCGCAGGCGCGGCCGTGATAATAGAAATCCCCGCCGAAGGCCAGCACCGCGTTGGCTTCCGCGGCAAACTGGCTGGTGGTCTTGAAGGCAAAGCTCCAGAGCTCATCCGCGGAGATTTTGCGCCGCAGCTGGGATCCGTCGGCGATGATAACCTCCGAGAAGGTTCCGACCGCCTGCGCCTCCACCTCCTGCCAGACAATGCAGAGGATGGTCTCGTCGAAATACCAGCGGACCGGCGTATCGGGATAGCGGACAATCTCCGGATTCCAGAGAAGCGTCTTGTCTCCGATCAGCTCCTGGACCTCTTCCAGGCGCAGAAAACTGCTCAGATCGGATGCGTCCATGCTCTCATGATACCCCTCCGGGTCCGGAATCATTCCCCAGAGCGCGTTTTCCTGGATGGTCTGGACATACACCGGTTCCGGGGTCGGGGTCGGGGTCGGGGTCGGTGTGGGAGTCGGCGTGACTTCCGGTGCGGCGGAAGCTTCCGGCACCGGTTCCGCTGCGGCGCCCGCGGCCGTCTCCATCATCCGGCTCAGACGCAGATTCCGGCTCACCACAAAGGCCAGCATCAGGAGCAGAACAATCAGGATCGGAAACAAAATCAGATTGGTTTTTTTTTCATGCAGGGCCCCCTGTCTTGGAAAAGAGGCTGTCTCGTTCGGAGGCAGCCTCTTTTGATGATTGTTTCACGTGAAACAATTTTGGATCTGTTCTGTGGAAATCGGGATCAGAAGTCCGCGTTGCCGGTGGTCCGGGGGTGAAGTTCCACATCACGGATGTTGCTGACACCGGTGAGATACATCACCAGGCGCTCAAAGCCCAGTCCGTATCCCGCGTGACGGCAGCTGCCGTAGCGGCGCAGGTCGAGGTACCACCAGTAGTCCTCTTTCTTCAGACCCAGCTCGTCCATTCTCGCCTCGAGCAGCTCCAGGCGCTCCTCTCTCTGGCTGCCGCCGATGATCTCGCCGATGCCGGGAACCAGGCAGTCCGCCGCCGCGACGGTCTTTCCGTCGTCGTTCAGGCGCATATAGAAGGCCTTGATGTCCTTGGGGTAATCCGTAACGAAGATGGGCTTCTTGAAGACCTCTTCGGTGAGATAGCGCTCGTGCTCGGTCTGCAGATCGATGCCCCACTGCACCGGGTAGTCGAACTTCTTTCCGCTCTTTTGAAGAATGTCAATGGCCTCCGTATAGGTGACCCGTCCAAACTCGTGGGAAATCACGTTGCCCAGGCGGTCCAGCAGGCCCTTATCCACAAAGGCATTGAAGAAGGTCATCTCCTGGGGGCAGCGCTCGAGAACCGTGTTGATGATGTATTTCACCATCGCTTCGGCCGTGTCCATGTAATCATACAGATCCGCAAAGGCCATTTCCGGCTCGATCATCCAAAACTCCGCGGCATGGCGCTGGGTGTAGGACACTTCGGCACGGAAAGTGGGACCGAAGGTATAGACGTCGCCGAAGGCCATGGCAAAGTTTTCGGCGTTCAGCTGGCCGGAGACTGTGAGGTTTGTGGCTTTTCCGAAGAAATCCTTGCTGTTGTCGACGGTGCCGTCCTCTTTAAGGGGGAGATTGTTCAGGTCAAGCGTCGTGACCCGGAACATTTCACCGGCGCCCTCGGCGTCAGAGCCCGTGATGATCGGGGTCTGGACATAGACAAAGCCGCGGTCGCGGAAAAATTCATGGACCGCCTGCGCGGCGACACTGCGCACACGGAAGACCGCCGAGAAGAGATTGGTTCTCGGGCGAAGATGCTGGATGGTCCGCAGGAACTCGGTGGAGACGCCCTCCACGGCAATCTCGCTCGCCTTCAGCTCAAACGGCTGCTTGGCCTCGGGGGTGAGAACCAGCTGTCCCTTCACAATCAGGGCCGCACCGACATTCTGTCTGGCAATCTCGTCGTAATTGCAGAGGCTTTCCCGGGCAAAAACGACCTGCAGAGATTTGAAGCAGCTGCCGTCGTTCAGTTCAATAAAGCCGAAATTTTTCATGTCGCGGACGGTGCGTACCCAGCCGCAGACCGTGATTTCCCGTTCCGTAAAGCTCTGCGCGTCGGCAAAGATGGCTGCGATTTTCTCTCGTTTCATAGAGCATCGTCTCCTTTAAAAAATCAGCTGAACAGGGCTGTGGTAGTTGCACAGTTCGATTTCCCGGTGCTCTCCGCCGGCTTCTCCGTCCCTGGTCCAGGCGATAGGTTTTTCAAATATAAATTTTGCACGTTTGGTGTGCAGAATGGTCAGATAGACCGCGGCTGCCAGCTCTCCGTAGGCGTCGATGGTTCCGGGGTCACGGACCAGCACCAGCTCGCTCATGCCGTCGCCGAGGCTCACCATCTCTTCCCGGAGATGGACGATCCCGGCCACGGAAGTCGAATTGGACATGCTGCCGTAGACCAGGTCACCTTCATATACGCCGTCATCATATTCAATCCGGGTGGGAATCTTCTCGATTTTTCCGAGCTGTGCCGCCCCCTGCAGCACATAGGCAAGATGGCCGAGGGCGCGCTTCTGGTCCTGGGGTGTGGCATAGCTCACTTCGGTAAAGGCGCCGAAGGCCGCGATATAGGCAAAATATTCATGATCTCCGAAACCGCCCACATCAAAGGGATGGGGTGACCCGCTCAGGAGGCGCTTTGCTGCGCCGATGGTATCGTTTTTGGGCAGACCCAGGGTCGTGGCAACGTCGTTCGCCGTCCCCATCGGAAAATAGCCCACGGGAGGCGGATTCTTGATCTGCATCAGGCCGGCCAGAACCTCGCTCAGGGTTCCGTCGCCGCCGATACAGGCAACCACGTCATATTCGGCCGCATGGTTTGCCGCAAAGTCAGTCGCGTCGCCGCGGTTTTGCGTAAAATAGAGGTCCGGCTGCAAACCGCCGTTGGCCAGCGTCAGCATGGCCTCGCCGAACAGCGTCTTAAAGCCTCCTCGCCCGGCAACCGGATTGACAATGAGCATCAGCTTTTTCATCTCGAATTTGCCTCCAAAAAAGCCCAAGGGACGCAAAGATTGCGCCCCTTCGTCATCTCATCAAGAATGTTCTCAGTTCAGGCCGTTGAGCTTACCGGCCATCGCGGACTTTTTACGTGCCGCATTGTTCTTGTGCAGCAGGCCCTTGCCGGCAGCACGGTCAACAGTCTTAACAGCAACTTTATAGGCATCGGCGGCTGCTTCCTTATTACCCTCGATCACAGCTGCCTCGAACTTTTTCATTGTGGTCTTCAGAGCGGTCTTTTCCGCGCGATTCTTCGCACGCAGCTCCTTGGACTTCAGATCCCTCTTGGCAG
>CADAPN010000136.1 GCA_902789835.1 Oscillospiraceae bacterium | reverse complement strand
AGGAACCGGCAAAACCACCTGCGCGAGAATTCTGGCCAAGGCAGTCAACTGCGAGAACCCGGTGAACGGGAACCCCTGCAACAAATGCCGGTTCTGCAGGGGGATTGACGACGGAAGCATTCTGGATATCGTGGAGCTGGACGCCGCGTCCAATACGGGCGTGGACAATGTCCGGGATCTGCGGGAAGAGGCGGTCTTCTCCCCGGCGGTTGCAAAGAAGCGTGTGTACATCATTGACGAAGTTCACATGCTGTCCCTGGCGGCTTTCAACGCATTGCTGAAAATCATCGAGGAGCCGCCCGAACACCTGATGTTTATTCTTGCGACGACCGAACTGCAGAAGGTTCCGGCGACGATTCTCTCCCGCTGCCAGCGCCACAGTTTCCGGCGTATCCCAACCGAGCGCCTTTCCGCCTATCTCGGTGAAATCGCCGGAAGGGAAGCGCTCCAGCTGGACGAAGCCGCGGCGCTGCAGATCGCGCGCCTCGCCGAGGGCGGGGTTCGTGACGCGCTGAGCATCCTGGACCAGTGTTCGTCGCAGGAACATATCACGACCGAAACCGTGTTCGAGACGATGGGCCTGGCGGGAAATCTGAATCTGGTTCAGCTGCTCAAGGCGGTTCTGCGACATGACAGTACAAAAGCCCTGACCCTCTTTCAGAAGATCTGGCTGAACGGCAAAGAACCGGCGTCCTTCCTCGGCGAACTGAACGGACTGATCCGGGACATCCTGATCGTCAAGGCTGCCCCCGCGGGAGCGGCGGAGCTGATTTCCGGAAACTATGAGCGTTCGGTCCTGGACGGGTTTGCGGCGGCGATGACCAGGGAAGAACTCCTGTACTGTGCGGATACCGTACAGGATGCGCTGGTCCGGATCAGGCAGATTCGCAATCCCCGCACGGCTGCGGAGATCTGCATCGTAAGTCTGTGCGACAGCAGGACGGCCGAGACTGTGCTTTCCCTCCGGGCACGCATTTCGCGGCTGGAGGAGGCGATACGAAACGGCGTCCCCACTGTTTCGGAACAGACAGCCCACAGCCCGGCGACGGAATGGGAAGAACCGGAGACAGACGAGCGGTTTGAAGAGTTCCTGAACGACGAGCCGGAAGCCTATGCGCCTTCTCCGGCGGAAATGAACCGTGACGAGCCGGAAGCGCCTCCGATGCATCGATATGAACCCGAACCGAAAAGGGAAATCGTACCGGAGCCCCCGCGGATCCAGACGGCCTCGGATCCCGCCCCGACGGCGGGAGTACCCGGAGGCGGAGCTGCCGAGAAACCGGACGAGACAGCCCAGCACGGGGAGACCGGAGGAGAGGCGCCGGGCGGCGGGAATACCGCAGAGCTTGAGAAGACGATTCTGAAGCAGGCGCGTGACAAACTGCCCATCGAGCTGCGCTTCTCGGTGGAGGACCAGGCAAAGTTCCGGCTCTCACTTCAAAACCGCGACTTGGTTCTGGAAGCGGTGCCGGGCTTCCTTCTGGACCGGATGAAGAAACCGGAAGTACGCGCGGTGTTCGCCTCGACGGCGGAAACCGTGCTGGGATACCCGGTGGCGGTACGGCTCGCCGAACTTTCTCATGACCGGCGCTCGGTACGAGATCTCAACGAACTGAAGCAGTTTAAAGAAGTAACATTTGTAACCTGATCTATTTTATACATAATCAGCCGCAGTGCGGCAGGGAGGTAAACAGATATGGCAAAAGGCGGTTTCCGCGGCGGTATGCCCGGCAGTCAGGCAAACATGATGAGACAGGCTCAGAAAATGCAGCAGGAATTCATGAAGATGCAGCAGGAGCTTGAGTCTACGGATTTTGAATTCACGGCCGGCGGCGGCGCGGTCAAAGCCGTGATTACGGGCACCCGTGAGTTCAAGGAGATTACGATTGATCCGGAAGTGGTGGATCCGGAAGACGTGGAAATGCTTCAGGATCTGATTCTCACGGCGGTCAACGGCGCTCTGAAAGCGGCGGATGACAAGACCAGCGAATCCATGGCAAAGCTTCAGGGCGGCCTCGGCGGCTTCCCCGGCATGTTCTGAGCATCTGGCGTCACACCTGTCAAAGAAATCAAAAAACGAGGCAGACGGCTGTTTGGCCGTCTGCCTCGCTTCTGTCATTACGGAGCCTGTTCCTCCGGGGGCAATGCGAATTTGACAAAGATCAGACCGTCCTCGATCCGCTTGACGGATCCTTCCGCCGGGTAGACCGGCATGCGGGCCCAGTCTTGGTCCGTGATTTGGTGCATGGCGTCGTTGTAGTCGGCGACATTCATCTCGGCACCGATGTAGCGACTGATGAAATCCGCCTCCGTATAGCCGGTGAGAAGCTGGGACTGAATCCCCATGAGATCGTGTTCGGCGTCTTCCTCGCTTCCGAATTCGGGGGCAAAATGCAGGGCTTCACCGGCAGTGGGGAAGAGAACCACCTTATCCTCCGGCCGATACCCCGGCAGAGAACGAATCTGCGTCACCAGAGAGGTGGCAAGAGAGTAGGCGTTTTCGTATTCCAGGAAAAGCTTCAGGTAGCAGCGGTTAGCAAAGCAGATGTTGATCCCCAGAATCACGGCCAATGCCGTGTAGAGAAGATCCCGGGAGACAAAGAGCGCGGGCTTCGGGAACTGCTCAACCGCAAGAATTGCCAGCAGATACAGGGTAAAATAGGAATAGAGCACCAGGGTGTGGATGGTATTCCAGTAAAATGCCATGTAAAGGCAGCAGATGCTCAGCGGCAGAATGATCAGGCAGAAGAGCAGCAGGAGGGTGTTCAGCAGGTTTTTCCCGCGGATCTGGCTGATCACGATTCCGAGAGCGGCCAGCCCCAGACAGAAAAAGTGGATGAGGCGTGAGGTCTTCGAGACGATGATCATGTTGTAGCGGGAAGTGAGGTTGAAGACAAAGAACCGATAGGCCACCAGAATGCTTCCGGGAAAGGCCGGGGCCATTTCCTTGGCCTCGTTGGAGTACTGGTTGACCGAGTCACCGAAAAGGGTAAGGGAAACCGTGATCGAAAGGCGATAAACTTCAAAGCCGACCAAGAGGATCGCAACAAACAGCACTCCGCGCTTTAAAACAGAAAGAAACCTTGTTTCACCGCCGCAGGTCATCAGCTCCTGGATCAGAAGCAGGATCATGAGGCTTGAGGCGATGGAGAGATAAGATTGGTAAATGCTCAGCATCAGCGTAAAGAGCAGGGCGGAAACCAGCCAGTCCTTCCAGCTTTCCTTGGCCGCTTCCCGGACACAGAGAACACAGAGCAGAAACGCCACCGCGTAAGAGCTGCTGGTGTACATATAACAGAAGGTACCGACCTGCGACGGAAAGCTGATGATCAGCGCGGAAAGCAGAATCTGTCCGAGGCGGCTTTGAAGATGAAAGAGCTCGACAATGATACAGATTGACACGGAGAGGAGAATCAGACTCGTGATGCCGTGCAGCCAGGGCATTGAGTAATCCGGAATTACATGCCGCAGCAGCTCCAGACCCCAGCGCCCCGAAGAGACAGTTGCGCCCTTCCCGAAAAGATAAATCACGTCGTCGTGATTGGGGAGCTTGTTCGTGATGACGAACATGTGCGCAATCAGACCGAAAATCAGGGAGGAGAAAAAGGGGACTTTGTTCTCCCAAAGCCATGTCAGGAAACGGCCGGAAAGCCGCTCCGTGAACGACAGATTGTTTTCCTGCATGACAGGACCTCGCTTTCCTGCAGATAAGCATAAATTAGCATACAGAAAGAAAAGAAGCAAGTGCGAAAATAAAAAACAGACGCGGAACACGCGTCTGTTCTGGAGGCGCCACCCGGACTTGAACCGGGGAATCGCGGATTTGCAGTCCGCTGCCTTACCACTTGGCTATGGCGCCATATAAAGCTTGCGGGGTGACCCCGCAAGACTTTTGGAGCGGGCAACGAGGCTCGAACTCGCTACCTCCACCTTGGCAAGGTGGCGCTCTACCGGATGAGCTATGCCCGCATAAAACCCCTTTAAAAAAGGGGTGGTGCCTCCGGTCGGAGTTGAACCAACGACACGCGGATTTTCAGTCCGCTGCTCTACCTACTGAGCTACAGAGGCATATTAACGTATGGTGGGAACAACTGGACTCGAACCAGTGACCCCCTGCTTGTAAGGCAGGTGCTCTAACCAGCTGAGACAACTGGACTCGAACCAGTGACCCCCTGCTTGTAAGGCAGGTGCTCTAACCAGCTGAGCTATGCTCCCGCGCGACAGCTTTGTTATAATAACTGATTTGTGCCGATTTGTCAACAGTTTTTTTCATAGAGAATCATTATTGACCTAAGAGAGGATAAATGATAAAATAACACAGTTATTCAGAAGTTATACCGGCATGGGTTTTTCGTCGGCGGCAGAGGCCTTTCTCGGCTGCCGGGAGGGAGAATGGAAACCGGATCCTTCTTGGGAAAACGGTCAGCCGGTATGACAGGCGAGGAGTCCGATGTGACAGCAATTGTAAATTTTGAGCATGTGACCTTCCGCTATCCCGAAGGGAGAAGAGACATCCTTTGCGATATCTCCCTTGCCATTGAAAAGGGGAGCTTTACGGCCATCCTCGGGCATAACGGCTCCGGAAAGTCGACATTGGCCAAGCATATGAACGGGATTCTGCTTCCCACCCAGGGGAAGGTGTTCGTTTCCGGGCTTTGCACCGCCGACGAGGAGAAGCTTCTGGAGATCCGCCATACGGTCGGAATGGTTTTTCAGAATCCCGATAACCAGATCGTCGCGAATGTCGTGGAAGAGGACGTGGCCTTTGCGCCGGAGAACCTCGGCGTTCCGTCGGAAGAAATCCGGCGGCGTGTGGACGAAGCGCTCCGTCTTGTGGATATGTATGAATACCGCCAGCATGCGCCGCACCTGCTGTCCGGCGGTCAGAAACAGCGTGTTGCCATCGCCGGTGCGCTGGCGATGCAGCCGGAGCTGATTGTGCTGGATGAACCGACGGCGATGCTTGACCCGCAAGGGAGAACGGAAGTGATCTCCACGATTCAGCGGCTCTGCCGTGAAAACGGGATGACCGTGGTTTTGATCACACACCACATGGAAGAGTGCATTGATGCCGACCGCCTGATCGTGATGTCCAACGGGTACATCACCGCGGACGGCAGCCCGGCAGAGGTCTTCTCTCATGTCGGAGAGATGGAAGCGGAAGGCCTGGACGTTCCCGAAACCGTGCGGATTGTCCATGAACTGAACGAGATGGGCTACGCGATTCCGACCGATACGCTTCACATAGAGGATTGCGCAGATGCAATCGCAGCGGCGATCCGGCAGCGGAGGCAAGCATGGCAGTCATAAGCGTAGAGAACCTGACACATACCTACAGCGTCGGAACGCCCTTTGAGAAGACCGCGATCCGGGATATAAACGTTACCCTGACACAGGGAGAGTGCGTCTTCATCCTGGGGCATACCGGTTCGGGTAAGTCCACCTTTGTCCAGCATCTGAACGCACTGCTGCAGCCGACGGGCGGCACGGTGAAAATTGACGGAGCGGATATCAACAAGGACAAAATTTCCCGGCGCGACGTGAAACGCAGGGTCGGCCTGGTGTTTCAGTATCCGGAGTATCAGCTCTTTGAAGAGACGGTGGCCGAGGACATCGCCTTCGGCCCGAAAAACATGAAGCTGACGAAGGAAGAGATCGACGAGCGTGTTCGGGAGGCGGCGGGCCTTGTGGGCGTGGAGGAGAGCTTTTTCTCCCGCTCTCCGCTGGACCTTTCCGGAGGCCAGAAGCGAAGGGTCGCCATTGCCGGCGTGATTGCCATGCGCCCCGAGGTCCTGATCCTCGATGAACCGACAGCCGGACTGGATCCGGTGGGAAGCCGCACCATTATGGAGAACATCCGGGATTATCGGCAGAAGACGGGAGCCACGGTCCTGATTGTCAGTCACAACATGGATGATGCGGCGCGCTACTGTGAGCGGCTGATCGTTTTTGACCATGGGACGATCCGTATGGACGGCACCCCGGAGGAGGTTTTTTCGCGTACGGACGAGCTGATGGACATCGGCCTGAATGTTCCGAAGGCGGCCGAGATTGCCGCCGCCCTTTCCAGGCGCGGGATTCCGATGGGGGGACCGGTGTTTACCCATGAACAGCTTCTTCACGCGCTGCGGCAGGCCGGGGAGGTGACAGGATGCTGAAGGACATTACCCTCGGCCAGTACTTTCCTGGCGATACGGTGGTGCACCGGCTTGATCCCCGGACCAAGCTCATCCTGGTGGTCCTGTACATCATTGCGCTTTTTAACGCAAAGGGATGGGGCTCGTATCTCCTGGTGACGGCGGTCACGGTGATCTGCATGACGGTTTCCCACATCAGTCCGAAAAACATTTTCAAGGGCCTGAAGCCAATGCTTTTTATCATTGCGCTGACAGCCATCCTGAATATTTTCTATACCCAGGGAACCCCGATCCGGGAAGGCTGGATTGTTACCTGGGAGGGGATTGAGCGCGCGGTCAAGATGATGCTTCGCATCACGCTGCTGATCGTGGGGACCTTTCTTCTGACCTATACCACAAGCCCGATGGCGCTTACCGACGGACTGGAGCTTCTTCTGAAACCCTTGAACAAGCTGAAGGTTCCGGTCCATGAGATGACCCTGATGATGAGCATGGCGCTGCGCTTTATTCCGACGCTGATCGAAGAGACGGACAAGATTATGTCCGCCCAGAAAGCACGCGGCGCGGACTTTGAAACCGGCAACCTGATCGAACGTGCCAAGGCACTGCTGCCGATTCTGGTGCCGCTGTTTGTATCCGCCTTCCGCAGAGCGGACGAGCTTGCCATTGCCATGGAAAGCCGCTGCTACCACGGCGGAGAGGGACGAAGCCGCATGAAGCAGCTTCGCTTCTGTACCCGGGATATCATCGCCCTGATCCTGGGCTGTGCCTTCACCGCGGCGATTTTTGTCATGAAACACTTCGGCCTCTGAGAGCCGGAGAAAAAGACCGGGACGGATACGGGACAGAACATGGACTTTCCAAAAAAAGAGAGAAATATCATTCTGCATCTTGCCTACGATGGCAGCGCCTATCACGGCTGGCAGATGCAGAAGCGTGACCGGACGGTACAGGAGACACTGGAACAGGCCCTGACCCAGATCTGCGGTCATCCGGTGAAGTGTGTCGGATGCGGCCGTACTGACGCGGGGGTTCACGCGCGCCACTACTGTGCCAATTTTCGTACCGACGCCACAATTCCCGCGGACCGCATCCCTTTTGCGGTAAATGCGAGACTGCCGCATGACATTTCGGTGTTCTCCGCCATGGAGGGAGAACCGGGCTTCAACGCCATCGGTTCGTGCCTCAAAAAAGAATATATCTATCGGATCTGGAACGCGCCGATCCGCGATCCGTTCCAGGAATACAGGGTCTGCTTCTATCCCCAGCACCTGGACCTTGAACTGATGCGGCGGGCGGCAGCGGCTTTTGAGGGAACGCACGACTTCCGGGCGGTCCGATCCGTGGGAACGGAGACCCGAACAACGGTAAGAACGGTTTATCACTGCAAAGTGGAACATGAGGGAAACCTGATTACGATTGCGATCTGTGCCGACGGCTTCCTCTATAACATGTGCCGTGCCATGGTCGGAACGATGGTGTATGCCTCTTACGGAAAGCTGCGCCCGGAAGAAATTCCGGCCTTGCTGGAAAAGGGAGACCGCCGCCTGACGGGACCGACCATGCCGCCCCAGGGACTGTACCTCAATCATATCTGGTATCCGGATTTTGAGTTCTGTGACTGAAGGCCGGCTCGTCGACTTCCTTTGGAGACCGGAAGCGGAAAACCCTGTTTTCTGCCGATTACTAAGAGTATGGTGAAGCTATGAGAATTATAATTGACCTTGTTCTGCTTCTGATCGTGGCTCTTTGTATCTGGAACGGATACAAGTCCGGCCTGATCGGGGGCTTTGCCGGCATTCTGGCCATCATCATCGCCCTGCTTGCCGGCAGCATGCTTTCGTCCAACTATGCCTACGAGGCGATCCCGGTGCTGGAACCCTTTGTGGACGGCTATATCGATTCCCAGAAGACCCGGGACGAAGTGCTGACCGAAATGGGCTACGGGTCGACGGATCTTTCCCTGGAGGACGTACTGGAGTCGGACAGCTCCCTGCGCTATGACTATGCGTATTTCTGCATCCGCCACGTCGGCTTCTCCGAACAGCGCGCCGAAGAGCTGGCGGAACGGTCGGTGCGTTATTCCGACCAGACCGAAACAAGCATGACCGAGGCGGTGGTGCAGGTGCTTTGCGACGCGGTGACTTATGTCATGGGACTGACGCTCTGCTTCCTGCTGATTCTGATTCTTCTGATCGCTGTCAGCAGCATCGGAAACCTGGTTTTTCGGCTGCCGGACAGCCTCCAGCTTCTGGACGAGCTTGGCGGTGCGCTGGTCGGCTTTGTAAAAGGCTTTCTCTACTGTGTCCTGCTCTGCTGGCTGCTGAGCTTCCTGGGCCTGGTCATCGGCAAGGATACGCTGGAGAACACATTGCTGGCAAGGTTCTTCCTGACCTTCCGCTTCCTGACAAACGGACTTCTGTAACCGCTGTCCGCGTGCCGTGCATGCTGCAGGCGCACGTCTTTGATGGAAAAACCAACTGATAAACTGAGAGGTAACGATGCAAGCAAGTATCTGCTCCCGCTGCGGAAAGAATCCGGCGGTGGTATTTATCACAAAAATCGAAGGAAACCAAACCAAGAGTGAAGGGCTCTGCCTCAAATGCGCCAGAGAGCTCCACATCAAACCGGTGGATGATATCCTGACCAAAATGGGAATCTCCGACGAAGATCTCGACAATCTTTCCGGTGAGATGATGAACGCCATGAGCGGCGTGGAGGAACTGATGGGGATGGACCCGGAGGAGACCACGGAGAACGACGAGGACGGCAAGACCGCGACCTTCCCCTTCTTCGGAAAGCTTCTGGATGCCTTCCGGCCCAACGGCGGCGCTTCCGGAGCACCGCAGAATCCGACGGACGGGGAAGCGGGGAAGCGGCCGGGACCCGGCCAGCAGGGCCCGAGACCCAATCCGGCGGCAAATGGGAAAAACGGAAAGCGGAAATATCTGGACAACTACTGCATCGACCTGACGGCCCGCGCCCGCGCCGGAGAGCTGGATGCCATGGTGGGACGGGACGAGGAGCTGGAGCGTGTCATCCAGATTCTGAACCGCCGTCAGAAAAACAATCCCTGCCTGATCGGTGAACCCGGTGTCGGCAAGACGGCGATTGCCGAGGGACTGGCCCAGCGGATCGCCATGGGAAATGTGCCTTACAAGCTGCAGAATAAACAGGTCTTTTTGCTGGATCTCACGTCGCTGGTGGCGGGGACTCAGTTCCGCGGACAGTTTGAAAGCAGGATGAAAGGCCTCATTGAAGAGATCAGAAAACAGGGGAATATCATTCTGGTGATCGACGAGGTACACACCATTGTCGGCGCCGGAGACGCCGAGGGAAGCATGAACGCGGCGAATATTCTAAAGCCCGCGCTTTCCCGCGGTGAGATCCAGGTGATCGGCGC
>CADAPN010000135.1 GCA_902789835.1 Oscillospiraceae bacterium | reverse complement strand
TCATCGGCGCAGGAGGTCTGCTCCCACATACCGAACTCAAGCGCGCACTCGTCGAGGATGTCGCGCCACTTCTCAGGGATGGATTCATAGACATCCTGAGCCATGAACAGCCAGCGGGTTGCGATGAAGTGGTTGGTCAGAGCGACCTTCTTGACCAGCTCGTAGGGGGCGCCGGCACCGGCGAGGGTGGAGGTGGAGCCTTCAAAGCCGTCGACAACACCGGAGGAGATGGAGGAAAGGCACTCGGTGAAGCTCATGGGAACCGGGGTGGCGCCCATGCACTCGATGGTCTTGATGAACAGCGGGGCGGTGGTGGAGCGGAGCTTCACACCGTTGAGATCTTCGGGCTTATAGATGTCCTTGTTGGTGACAACGGAGCGATAGCCGAAGGAGTAGTGGGTGTCGAGAACGTGGATGTTCTCTTCCGCCAGACGGTCGGTGATGTCCTTCACGATTTCGGAGCCCATGATGTAGTTGTACTCTTCGTCGTTGGTGAAGAGCATCGGGCCGGCCAGAACGGCGCAGTCACCGACATACTCGGCGAACAGGGAGGGCTCTTCCAGGCCGATCCAGTTGTCGCCGTTGTAGGCGTGAACCAGGGAGTCGGCGTAGCAGTCCAGCTCGTTCAGACCGTGATAGGTCACGGTGATGTGGCCTTCGGTCCGCTCGGTGACGGCTTCGGCGAAGAGCTCGGCCGCCTTGTAGTTCCACTCGGCGGGGTTGAAGACGTTGGAGTAGGTCAGGTCAATGTGGAAGTCATCCGCATCGTCCGCGTAAGCCGTTCCGACGGCTGCGAGCGAAAAGATCATGGCCATGACCATCAGCATTGCGAGGAGTTTTTTCATGATTTTGCCATCCTTTTCATTTTATTTGGTTATATATTCGTGCATTGCACGTTAACCACATACCAAGACCGCGAAGAAGTCTCCTCCCGACCCGCGAAAGCAGCTGTTTACATAATAGAAAACCGCTAAAAATGGGTGATCAGCCGCTGAAACACGGCTGACGGAAGAAGAAAAGCGATATAAAAGGGGGGCTCAGAACCCGGCGAAAATTATTAACATCCTGTGAATACTGTCTAAAATATACGCGCAAAAGCCGAAAATGTCAACCTGTCAGATAGGTTGAAGGGACGCTTTTGACTGATTGCACAAAATGGAGAAGTGATTTTTGTGAGGTTTGCGGTATTGACGAAGAAAAACTTGCGATTCCTTTTCCAATCGCCCCGACCCGGCCCAATTTGCTATTGACAATTCTGTGCGAATGAAGTATTCTCAGAAAACAAATACAGCCGTTTTTGAGCATGTTGAACAAAAATGGAACTGAATTGATTGAAATGAACTTGAAGGAGAATGCAGCCCTATGATTATGAACTGCGCGCAGTACACCGGCCCCTGCCGCTGCGGCCGGACCCACACCCTGGAGACAAAGAAGGTTGTCGTCGACTACGGTGCTCTGGACCATTTTGAGGAGTATATGGAAGAGCTCGGCCTCACCGGCCGGCGGGCGGTGGTCTATGATACCGTCATCTACAAGCTGACCGAGGGCAAGCATGTGAAGGCCGACCAGGAGATCGTCCTGGAGTCCAAGGGGCTCTTCTCCGAAAAGGGACTGATCGAGAACATGATGAAACAGCTCGACCACCCCGATGTGATCGTGGCCTTCGGCGCCGGCACCATCATGGACTTCGGCCGCTACCCCGCCTACCAGCTGGGGATTCCCTTCGTCGCGGTCCCGACCCTGGCCAGCTCTGACGGCTTCACGGCGAACATCTGCTCCATCGTCATCGACGGCCAGAAGAAATCCATCCCCATGAAGGCGCCGGAGCTGGTGGTTGCCGACCTTGACATCATCAAGGGCGCCCCCGCCCGCCTGGTGGCCAGCGGCATCAACGACATCCTGGCCAAGTACATCTCTCTGGTCGACTGGCGCATCGCGAAGATTGTGGACGGCGAGTACTACTGCCCCATGGTCGCCGAGCTTGCCGAGCATGCCCTGAAGCTGATGCAGGATGCGGCCGACAAGTACGCCGCCACGGGTGTTGCCGACCATGAGGCCATGACCATGGCCCAGATGGAAAGCGGCCTCACGATGCAGCTGCTGGATCACTCCCGCGCCGCCTCCGGGGCCGAGCACCTGATGGCCCACCTGGTGGAGATGAAGCCGCCGCGCTTTGAGAAGGCCGAGGGCATCCACGGCGAGTGCGTGGGCGTCGGCACCTTCCGCTGCTGCGAGCTGTACCACGAGCTGGCGGAGAAGACCCCGAAGGCGAAGCCCTTCGAGCCCCTTACCAGGGACTGGGTGCTGGAGAAGTTCGGCGAGCGCCTCTGCGACGGCATCATGAAGGAGAACGAGAACGACGTCCTCGGCACCTTCGATCCGCAGAACATCGTCGACCACTGGGACGAGATCAAGGACCTGATCGCGACGATCCCGCCGGTGGAGAAGATGGAGAAGCTCTACAAGGACTGTGGCTGCAAGTACCTGCCGGAGCATATCGGCATCGATCCGTCCCTGAAGGACGAGATGCTGCCCATCTCCGCGGCCATCCGCAACCGTCTGACCCTGGTGCGCATGCTCCGCGTGCTGGACTTTGAATAAGCGCCGGCTCAGGCTTTGAAACTGTAATAAAAGAAAAAATCCATCAATCGAACCGAATATGCTTCCCCCGCTTATCGCGGGGGAATGCGTTTTCCCGGGAAAGGGGAATGAATATGCATCTGCCCGACGCGCTTACGATTCGGGACATGTTCTTAGGAAATCTTGATCTTCAGCTGACTGTGGACTTCTGCCTGCGCCTGCTGCTCTCCTGTGTCTGCGGCGGCGCCATCGGCATCGAACGCAGCAAGCACTTCAAGGAGGCCGGTGTCCGCACGCATGTGATCGTCTGCATGGGTGCGGCCCTTGCGATGATCGTATCGAAATACGGCTTCGCCGACCTTGCCATGGACAACGGTTCCTACTTCCCCGGGATCAAAGAGGCGGACCCCGCCCGTATTGCGGCCCAGGTAATCAGCGGCATCAGCTTTCTGGGTGCCGGTGTCATCTTCAAGCGTGAGGGTCTGGTCCGGGGGCTCACGACGGCGGCGGGCATCTGGGTCACGGCGGCCATCGGTCTCGCGGTCGGCTCCGGCATGCTGGTGGTCGGTCTCTTTGCGGCGCTGGTGGTCTGCGTGCTGCAGATTCTGATGCACAAGTTCATCTTCGGACCGGACGCCTATGCCACGAACCAGCTCCACTTCACCGTGAAGAACGGCTACGAGTTCAACCACGCCCTCAACCTGCAGCTGGAGGAATGGAACGGCACCGTGCTGGAGAGCGCTTTCTCCCGGAACCAGGAGGACGGCACCACGGACTATGACCTGACGGTCCGCCGCCGGAAGGAGATCAGCTACGCCGAGATGAAGGAATTCATCGCCAAGCACGAGGAGATCATCTCCGCCACCAACAGCTCGGCGAAGAAGTGATCCGGGCCTGCCCGCGGCTGCGCAGCAGACCCGCGGCGGCTCCAAAATGTCAAAAAAGAGCGAAGCATCCCGCCCGCGGGAACGGCTTCGCTCTTTTCTTTCGGGAAAGACTGTGATAGAATAGCGCCCGGAGCGCGAAAAAGAAGCGCCCAGAGCATCGGAGGGAACAGATTATGCAGGACATGCTTGAATTTTTGCGAAGCGAGGGCATCGACGAACGCCTGATCACCGGGATCGAGGCCTTCCGCCGGGAACACCCCGTGACGGGGGATGAGCGCCGCATCCCGAAGCCCCATTTTTACTATTACGGAAAGGAAATCTGGCTCAAGGCCCTGACCGCGCTGCTGGCCGGGGAGAACCTTCTTCTGGTCGGGCCGAAGGCCACCGGGAAAAACGTCCTGGCCGAGAACCTCTCGGCTGTGTTTGCGCGGCCCCAGTGGGACGTCTCGTTCTACCTGAACACGGACGCGGCCTCCCTCATCGGCACCGACACCTTCCGCGGCGGCGAGGTGGTGCTGCGCGAGGGACCCATTACCCAGTGCGCCAAGGCGGGCGGCTTCGGCATCCTGGACGAGATCAACATGGCCAAGAACGAGTCGCTTGCGGTGCTGCACGCGACGCTGGACTTCCGCCGCATCATCGACGTCCCGGGCTATGACCGCATCAGCCTGCAGCCCGGAACCCGCTTCATCGCCACGATGAACTACGGCTACGCCGGCACCCGTGAGCTCAACGAGGCCCTGGCCTCCCGCTTCATGGTGATCCAGATGCCCGTCATCACCGTGGAGAACCTGAAAAAGCTGCTCGTCGCCCAGCACCCGACCCTGCAGGAGAAGTACGCCGACCAGCTGGCCCAGCTCTTCGGGGAGATCCGGGCCAAGTGCGAAAGCGCCGAGATCTCCACCAAAGCCCTGGATCTGCGCGGCCTGCTCGCGGCGGTGTCTCTGGTGGAAAACGGACTCTGCCTCGGCGACGCCCTGGAGCTCGGCATCGTGAACAAGAGCTTTGACGACTTTGAGCGCCAGCTGGTCAATGACATCATCGCTGCCCGGATCGACGGAACGGCCGGCCGCGGGGAAGTCTTCCGGTCATGACGCAGGAAATCTCCGACCTTCAGAAGAAACGTGCCTGTAACCTGATCTGGAACGCCGCGGCGGATTACGGCTTTAACCCGGACTTCAAGTTCTACACCACCGACGGGACCGCCGATGTCTACTGGAACAGCATCTTCGGCCTGGCCCGCAAATACTACGACTATCCGCGCCTGAGCGCCCTCTTCCGCGGCCTCGAGCATGAGGAAGAGGCGGGGGAGTACGAGGCCCTGCTCTGGCTTGGCTTGGAAAACGCCCTTGTGGCCAGGGAGAAGGCTGTCCGTCCGGCCCTGGTCCGGCTGCAGCGGCAATATGCCGAAACCTACCTGAAAGAGTTCGGCGGAAACCGCACCGAGGACGACCGCTTCTTCGACTTCCTGGCCAAAGGCCACTATCGGCGGCTTCTCGGCCTGCCGCAACCGCAGCTCTCCCGCTATGACCTCGCGCTCCTGGACGAGCTGGAGTTCTCCCCGGACCTGGACACCGAGGCCCTGGTGGCCGAGATGCAGCGCCTGCTCCTCAAGTGGTTCCAGATCCGTGCGCAGGAGCGTTCCAAGGAGCACCACCCCTGGAACCTCCCCTTCCTGAAGCACACGGAGCAGCGCAAACGCGCCAAAACGAAGCTCCGTCCCTTCGGCCTGGGCCTTGCCGAACATCCCCATCCCGACGACGGCGGAAGCGAGATGCCCGAGGACCTTCTGGAGCGCAAGACCTCCCTCTCCGAGTCCGAGCTGCGCGAGTTCATGGCCGAGAAGTACGGCAAGTCCCTTCTCCGCCCCGAGCAGATCGCCGAGCTGGAAAAGCGCCTCTGCACCGGAAACCACCGCGGCTGCCACCTGCACCTGACCCGGGGCGAGGCGGCCACCGCCCACATCCGCAACGGCTTTGAAGCCCTGCACAAGGAGCGCGAGGCGGCCCAGGTGAGGCCCAGAACCGCATCGCCATCTCCCGCCTGGTGGAGAAGATCCAGAACTCCGTCCTGCTCTATCTCCAGCCCTATACCGTCCGCGGCAACGCGGGGGAGCTCGAGGCCGGCCGCGTCTGGCGGGCGCTGAAGCTGGACGACGGCGACGTCTTCCGGCGCCGGGAGAACGCAAACGCCGGCGATGTGAGCGTCGACATTCTTCTCGACGCCTCCACCTCTCAGAAGGGGAGACTCGAGAGCATCTCCGGCCAGGCCTTCTGCATCGCCGAAGCCCTGACGCGTTGCGCCATTCCCTGCCGGGTGATGGGCTTCTGCTCCATGACCGGCTATACCATCGTCCGGATCTTCCGCGACTATTCCGAGACCGGGAAGAACGACCGCATTTTCGACTACGTCTCCAACGGCTGCAACCGCGACGGCCTCGCCGTGCGCACCGCAACCGAGCTGATCAAAGCCTCCGCCTGTGAGCACCGCCTCATGATCGTCCTCTCCGACGTCAAGCCCCAGGACGTGGTGCGCGTCATGGACGAGGAGGAAGACGGCTACAGCTCCTACGAGAAGGAGACCGGCATCCGGGACACGGCTTATGAGGTGCGCCGGGCCCGCGCCGAGGGCATCGCGGTGATCTGCGTCTTCACCGGCGAGGATGAGGACCTGCCCGCGGCCCGGACGGTCTACGGCCGCGACTTTGCCCGCATCCGCTCCGTCGACCAGCTGGCCGACACCGTGGGCCTCCTGATTCAGAACCAGATCAAGAATATATAAAAATAAAGCATTGACCGCGAAATCCACCCACTGTACTACCCGCCCGCGCAGCGGGCGGGCAATACGGTGTTTTCATTATTTTGCTTTCCCTAAGGATTGACCGCAGAATCCCACCCACTGTAGTACCCGCCCGCGCAGCGGGCGGGTATTACAGTGTTTTCTTTTTTTTGCTTTCCCTAAGGATTGACCACGCCCACCGACTGTGCTACAATAAACTATCATTTTGTTTTGTGAGGAGGGACGATCCATGAGATACAGTCGTCCTGTTCGCCTGATTTTGGGAATTATTATTTTGATTGCCTTTGGCTGGATCGCAGCGCGATGGCTGTCCAACAGCGTGATGAGCAACGACGTCGGCAAAACCCCGGCGGAGCCTGTCGCGGCCGCACCCGCGGAGGCCGCCGCCCCGGCGGAAGTCGCGCCCGCGGAGGCTGCCCCGGCCGAGGCCGCTCCGGTCGAGGCTGCGCCCGTGCCGTCACCGACGAGCGCGCCTACCCGGCCAGAAGAGCTCAAGGCCGCGGCGCTGGGCCTGCCCGCACCGCCGGCCATCAACATCCATGACTGGCAGTATGTCCTCGTCAACGGCGACCACCCGATCGAGCCGCTGTATTATCAGCCGGAGACCCTTGCCTATCTGAACATGGTGGGCGACGACACGGATATTCGGACGGAGTTTGACCCCAACCGCCAGATGGTGGACATCCTGATTGCCCAGCCGCTCATCGACATGGTCCAGGGCTGCAAGGCCGCCGGCCTCCCGGTGTATCTCTCCTCCGGCTTCCGGGACTACGGGTCCCAGCAGGCCAACTTCGACCGCGTCTGCGCCAACAACGGCATCTCCGACGGCAAGAACGCCGAGGGCAACTACATCACCATGCCCGCCGGCTGCAGTGAGCACCAGACCGGCCTCTGCATCGACATCACCGATGTCTATCATGAGATCAAGAACGACGCCATTGCCCAGGTCCCCACGGTCCAGTGGCTGGCCGAGCACTGTGCCGACTACGGCTTTGTCCTCCGCTTCCCGACGGAGAAGCGCGGCATCACCCACGTCATGGGCGAGTCCTGGCACTTCCGCTATGTGGGCCAGGAGGCCGCACGGTATATGACGGACAACAACCTCTGCCTGGAGGAGTTCGTTGCCCTCTACAGTGAGGTGTAAGATCACAGCAACATGAAGAGAGTTTTGTTATCCTGCCTCACGGCGCTTCTGCTGCTGGCCATGTGCCTGAGTATGACCGCCTGCGGCCTGTTCCAAAGAACCTCCGAGCCGGCGCCCGGCCCGGAAGCCGCTGCGCCCTCCGGGGCTGCCCCGGCGTCCGACGCCGCCCAGGCCGAAATCGTGGCCGAGCCTTCTCCGACCCCGACCCCGACGCCCACCCCCACGCCGACACCCACCCCGGACCCCAAGCCCGATATTGACATCAATAGCTTTGAGTTTCTGCTTGCCAACTCTTATAACAGCATCGGCATGGAGTACTACCCGGATTACGCGAACTTCGAGGGCCAGGGGATCGATTCGCGGATCTACGATGCGGCGCTGGCCTTCCTGACGGCGGCCCGGGACGCGGGCTTTCAGTGCTGGGTCAGTGTGGCCTTCCGCAACTCGGAATTCCTGAATACCTGGTACCTGAGCTATTTCAACAATGTCTACAACCGCAACGCGGTGGAAACGGCGAACCATTTCCTGGCCCAGGGCATTGACGAGCACCAGACCGGCCTCGCCATCGACTTCACGGACCAGCTTTACCGCAATGCCATGTACGAAATCTGGGACGATCCCGAGATGGCCGATACCGAGCTCTACCGCTGGCTGGTGGACCACTGCACGGACTACGGCTTCATTCTCCGTTATCCGGAGGGCAAGGAGGAGTTCTACGGTGTGGCCTGCCGCCATCCGGCCCACTTCCGCTATGTGGG
>CADAPN010000134.1:5636-8479 GCA_902789835.1 Oscillospiraceae bacterium | reverse complement strand
TCCGTTCTCTTTGATGCTTCTATTCTACAACTGTTCCTGTCCAGTTTTCAGGACACAATACTATTTCTTGTGGTCGGCTGACTAAAGCCGATACCCATATTCTCTTTTTTATGCGCTGTGGACATCCGCTCTCGGAGTGTTTCCCCGGTTCCGGCAAAAATTAATAATTTTCGAGTGAATTTTGAGTGAATTTTTGTTTACAAATGACTAACAGCGGAGTAGAATAAAGATACAGTGAAATCAAATATTATAAGGAACAGGAAGTATGAGCGATGATTGAAGAAAACTTTACCACCGTCTTTGACAAGTTCAAATTCCAGTTTTTTCGCAAAATTTTTGAGTCCGTCCGGGAGCGTGACGGCTCTCTGTCCGCCATGGAGGCCTGTTCTCTTGAGATCATTGACCTTCTGGACGCACCGACCATCGGGGAATTTGCCGACTTTCTGAACATTTCCCAGTCGAATGCCACCTATAAGGTCAACAGTCTCATGCGCAAGGGCTATCTCGTTCGTCAGAATTCCGAAACCGACCGCCGTGAGTACCATCTCGTGCTCTCCGAAAAGTACTACAATTACATGGCGCTTCTGACATCCTATGAAGACAAAGTCTGCAGCCGGATTCAGGAACGCTTCTCCGAAGACGAGCTCGAGGTTTTTGACCGGATTCTCAAGACGATCTCCGATGAGCTCATGCCGGAATGCGATGTCCTCAATGAAAAGAAATTCGAGAAAACGTGATGAAAAAATCTGAAACTCCCGCCCTGAAGCTGAATTACCGGCGTACGGCTCTCATCGGCTTTGCCTTTTTCGGCATTCTGCTTCTCTGGCAGGTCTATGACTCCTGGTGCCCCACCTTCCTGACGGATATCTTCGCGCGCAGCTTCTATGACCTCTCTTCCGCGGAGCTGAAGGCCAGTGCCCCGGAAAAGCTTCTGCATGTCCAGTGGATCGTCGGCATCATCATGGCCTGCGACAATCTGGCCGCGCTGATTCTTCTTCCGATCTTCGGGAATCTCTCTGACCGGACGCGAACCCCCATCGGAAAGCGCATGCCCTACATTCTCGTCGGTACTTTTGTGTCTGCCCTTGCCTTTCCGTTTATTCCGCTGTTTTTCCATCGAAACAACATTCTCGGCATGGTCACCATGATGGCCGTCGTGCTGCTGTTCATGATGATGTACCGCAACCCCGCCGTTTCGCTCATGCCGGACATCACGCCGAAGCCGCTTCGTGCCAAAGCCAACGGCATCATCAACATCATGGGCTACTTCGGAGGGGCCTTTGCAACCGTCCTCGGAATTCTGTTTGTGCTCAGCAGCTATATCAACGCCCCCGTCGCCGAACGCAATCTCTGGACCATTGAGCTTCCCTTTATCATTGCCTCCGTCCTGATGGTCATTTCCGCTCTGGTGCTCTTCGCCTCCATCAAAGAAAACCGGGTCGAGGCGGAGATCCGGGACGAGCTTGCCCTCGGGGAACGGCTCGCCGCGGTTGAGACGCCGATTGATGACAACAAGCCCATGTCCCGTGCGAACAGGACCATGCTGCTTGCCATTCTCGGTGCGGAGTTTCTCTGGTTCATGTCCGATAACGCCCTTGGCACCTACATCGGAAACTACGTCATTTATCATCTCCAATCCTCCTCCAGCGCCACCATGATCCTCACGATTCTCGGCGGGCTGGCTTCCGTGCTGGGCTTTGCGATTGCCGGCGGCATCGCCGACCGGATCGGACGCAAGTGGACCATCTCCGCCGGTCTCGCCGTTACCTTTCTCGGTCTTCTGGTGATGTGTTTTGTGACGCCGACGGGCCGCGCGGTCGGCGAGCGCGGAGAATTCGCCTTCCCGACGCTTCTCTATGTCGTCTGGATTCTCAAAGGCTTCGGGATGGCGCTTGTGCATAACTGCTCCTTCCCCATGGTGGTGGAGCTCTGCTCCTCCAAAAAGATCGGGAAATTCACCGGTTATTATTACGCTGCCAGCATGTCCGCCCAGACTGTCACACCGGTTCTGCTCGGCTTTGTGCTCAACGCAACGCTGGCCTGGCGTACGCTTCCCGTATACGCCGCCATCCTGACCGCGTTTAGCTTCTGTGTCTTCACCGCTCTGGTCAAGAACATCAAGGTCTCCAGGGTTGCCAATGTCTCCGGTCTGGAAGCGCTGGGCGCCGACGACTGATACGGAGATGGACTTATGAATCGAAAACACCTGAAATCGCTTTTTCTGTTCTCTGCCCTCTGTACCGCGCTGCCGGTATACGCCGTCGCGCCCGGCCATCTCAGTCGGCAGAAGCGCAGCTTGTTCCGCGGAATCAACTACGCCCATCGTGGCCTGCACAGCCGGGACAGAAGTGTTCCTGAGAACTCCCTTCCCGCGTTCCGGCAGGCTGCCCGTGAGGGCTACGGCATCGAGCTCGATGTCCGCCTCTCCAAAGACGGCCAGGTCGTGGTATTTCACGATGACACGCTGGAGCGGGTATGCGGTGTTCCCGCCCGCGTTGACGAGCTCACCTGGGAAGAGCTGCGCGCGCTCCGCCTGTACGGTACGAACGAGCGGATTCCCTTGTTCTCCGAGGTGCTCCGCTCCATTCAAGGCGCCGCTGCTCTGATCGTGGAGCTGAAAAACGGGCCTCGGAACCGGGAACTCTGCGAGAAGACAAAAGCCATCCTGGAGGAATACCGCGGAAACGTCTGCATCGAAAGCTTTAATCCGCTGATCGTTGCATGGTTTCGCTTTCATGCGCCGAAGCTTGTCCGTGGCCAGCTGGCCACTGCGTTCCGGGACTATCACAGCGACGGCGTGAAAACCGCGGCAGCTTTCGTCCTGCACAATACCCTGCTGAATT
>CADAPN010000134.1:0-5616 GCA_902789835.1 Oscillospiraceae bacterium | reverse complement strand
GATCGGCCGCCGCCCGCTTCCTGTGCGTCTCTGTACGCGTCTGGGAGCATTGAACATCGGTTGGACCTCTCATGAGCCGCGAAGCGAGCAGAACCGGGACGCGGTGATCTTCGAGTTCTACAGGCCCCGGCAGAGGTATCTGTAGCAGGCTCCGGCTTCCCGGGGCGCGCCGATCTGCTGCGGACGATATCCCACAGCAGAATTGCATCTTTCAGAGAGAATGAGGAAGCCCCCGCCGATCGGCGGGGGCTTCCTCATTCAGCTTATGAAATTCGGGAAATACTCTTTCGCTTCCGCGTTATGGATCGCCTTCGTGCTCACAAGGTTCCGGACCACCGTTGCGGCATATCCTTTGCCATAGGTAATGCGGTCCCGGATGCTTTGCACAAGCTTTTCCCAGTCCGCGGTCTTACCGCCCCAGCGAGTCTTCTCCTGTCTGATCTCCGGTCGAATCTCTCCGGCGAAGCGGTCAATGCGCTCCAGCATCTTTTCATCCGACAGGGGTCCGCAGAGGGCTTCATGGAAGCGCCGGCAAAACGCTTCCCGGAAACCGTCGTTCTCCATCAAAGCACCGGCCAGCCGGTTATAGGCATAGTATCCGCGATCGGTCAGAGCCGGAAGGCTGCCGTACTGAAACAGGCTCAGATCCAGGTCCACCAGCGCATACCACAGACGGTCCTCCGCCCAGTAGAAGCGCATGTTCGGCGCGTTGAAGTCGAAGTTTCCGCTGTAGTACTGCAGGATCAGCCATGCAATCACACTGTCGGTGTTGAGATGCGCCGCGACATGGGCATAGGCCTCCGGATCGGAGAGGTCATGGCTCATGGCATATTGGAAGATTTCCTCCGCCGGGCTGTCATCCGGCCATTTTTCGTGCCAGTGGGTCACGGTCTGGGCGCTGACGCCGTAGTGAGCGGCAAAATGCTCCTCCGAGTGTGCCTCCCGCAGGTTATACAGTCCCCAGTAACGGCCGTTGATATACAGGGCCGCATAACGGTGATCCTGTGCGGGGAGTTCCGGGAAACACTCAATTGCACAGTCGTGCATCAGGGCGTCTCTCATATAGCTTGAGCTTCTTCCCTCCTGCGCATTGCGCAGCAGCACCGATGAGAATTCCGTCACACCGTTTCCGAACAGGTCGTAGCGGAGCGGGCCCTCATAGCGGTTCCGGAACGTCAGTTTCAGAGATTTCTTCTGCTGGACATACTTGGATGTCGCTCCGTGGAGCTTCACGCCGCAGTCGATCCGGAAGCCCTCATCTCCGTCATAAAACATCACGGCCCCCGGGATTTCCAGGTCCAGGTCAGGTCTGTAATATACGCCGCCCGCTTCATCAAACATGGCGTCATCATCGCAGACCAGACTCACAACCGGCAGGCTGTGTTCTTCCCCGATGAAGTAGCTCAGGTTCAGAATCTCACTGCGCAGATGTTCCTCCTGA
This sequence comes from Oscillospiraceae bacterium, assembly GCA_902789835.1. The sequence goes on along the minus strand of CADAPN010000134.1, from coordinate 4,175 downwards.
AAGCTCGCCGCCCGAATGACACAGCTGGTGGTCACCTGCATGGGGCCGATGTACTCGAAGGAGGACGCGGTCGGTTCACTTCCGTCCACGGTAAAGCGAATGGTGCCCGGTCCGGAGAGGGCGGTGACAACCTCTTCGTCGACACCGAACAGGCCGTCTCTTCCGACAAGCACCGGACGTACCCCCGCAAAGAGGACGCCGCGCGCATTGGCGGCGCCGGGGGTCGGGTCTTCAAAATAACAGAAGCCTTTTTCTCTGTCTCTGCCGTAGCTGCAGCCCGCGGGAATATCGCGAAGCAGGCAGAAGTCGCAGAGCAGGCCGTCATTTCGGCTGAGATAAAGCTCGTCCTGCCCGGCGTTCAACGCAAAGGACAGTTCCTCCGACAGGAGCACGACTTCTCCCGGGGCGATCTCCTGCTCCGGCAGCCGGCAGAACAGTCTGTCCTTCTCTTTATCCGACAGGGCGTAGTCGCCGAGATTCAGTGTCCGGTCCGTGGGGTTCAGAACTTCGACCCAGTCCGTTTCCTCCGAGGCCATCGCCTCGCTGATCAGCAGATCGCCGGAGCGCACGCGCGAGGCCTTCTGCATGGCGGCGTAGCCCTCTTCCGAGTTCTCGTACCCGGGAGTGGCAAAAGGCCCCGCCATGAATGACCCTGTCTCATCACGCCACAGGCTGCAGTCCTCTTGCGCTGCGGTTGCCGGGAACAGGTCCATGCATTGTCCGTCGGAACTCCAGAGGCCGATCTCCTCCCCGGCGGCGGAAATGGAGAAACTGCTGTGCATGCTTCCCCGGCGGACATAGTCTTTTCCGTCACAGAAAACCACACGGTATTCTCCCGCCCCCAGCGTCATCACCGGAAGCTGCCAGCTGTCATGGCCGCAGCGGATGCTCCAGCCCTCAAGAGTCCTGGCCCTCCCACCGCTGTTCCAAAGCTCGAGCCAGTCCGGGAAGAAGCCTTCTTCATCGGCGACGGTCGCCTTGTTGGAGGCCATGACTTCATTGATCCGGATCTCACCGGGCTCCGGAGCGTCCGTATGCCGGAGATCCCGCTCCAGCGCTGTCGGTCGCGGATCCGAAATCACCGGCGTTCCTGTCCCCTCGGTCATGCAGCCCGTCAGGGTCACGGCCGCCAGGATCCCGATGAGTACAAGGATGGCAGCTGTCACAAGACGTCCCGATCGTGTTCTTCTCATGTTCCGGTGCTTACTTCATCAGGTTCTCCAGCAGCGGAAGCGCCTGGCGGGTCTGGCTGACCCCGATGCTCTGTACGAGGATGACATCCTCCGCTCCATACTGCTCCGCAACCGTGCTCACCGGAGTGAAGTTCTTACGGTAGTCCAGAACATAGACCTTGTGATAGTGCTGGGTCAGGTAGACCGTAAAGGGGTTGCCGAAGGAGTCCTTGATCACCAGGCAGTCCGGTGCATCCGGCAGAGCGTCATTCGTGATCACGGTCAGCGGGTTATCGCCGGCGATGAAGCAGTTGTACTTCATGTTGGAATCCGCCTCGGTCTCGTCGACAATCACGCTGGTATAGTCCGGATAGCCCAGGATCTCCATGTGAATATGCTCATTTCCGGGAGGCACCAGGGCGATCACTTCGTCGGTCTTCAGGCTGCGGCTGTTTACCGAGTAATACCAGCTCCCGGTAAAGGTGCCCATGTTCCACTCCGTGAAGTCGCTCAGCGGCACCGCTTCAAAGCCTGCCGTCTCGCAGAAGCTTTGGTACGCGTAGTACGCCCCCAGGGCCGTCCAGTGATGGTCGGTGTTGAAGTAAAGATACTCGCTGTTGTGTGCCAGAAGGTTGTTAAAGGCATTGACCTTCCCGACGTTCTCGTTCTCCTGGGCGAACATGTAGCGCAGGGTCTTCCCCTGATCGGCCGCACCCAGCTCTGCGAGCATGTCCGAGGACAGCAGAATGCTGATGCTGGTGGGGACCGGGAGGTTGAAGAACCGCCGTCCCTGGGCCGCAAGCGCGTCGCCCGCCCTGTTCATCAGGGCGACATGCTGGTCGGATGTGCTCTGATCAAAGCCCAGACGGGACAGCACCGTTCCGTCGATTACCACCATGTCACCGTAGATGGCCGCTTCCTCTTCCCCGTTCATGCCCTCCCAGGCCTCGACCACCGTGTTCTGGTCGACAACGGGAGTCGCCGAAGGCTCCGGCTCCTGGACGGGTTTCGGTGTCGGCGTCACAGCCGCTTCCCGCTCGAAGGCTTCCTTTTCCGCCTGTTCCAGCAGGGCGTCCAGGTTCGCGTTGTCATTCTGCGCGCTGCCGGTCTGGCTCAGGACCACCTCGTTCCGGTTCAGGCCGTGCATGGCATTCATCCGGTCCGAAACCTCCAGCATGCCCTCCCGTCCGGGGAAGGTATCGGAAAACCACATGCCGATGCTGTCGAAATACTCACCGCTCAGCAGGCTTCCTACCGTGAAGGTCGGAAACTCCCGGAGTCTTCTCTTCTCTCGCACCGAGGTCTCCGGCCGCAGCGGCAGGATAAACGAAATCACCGCCAGTACGGTCAAAACCGCGATAAACGGTCCGGCCAGCTCCAGTTCATGCCGTTTCTGAACGCTCTGCGGGACGGCTTCATGTTGTCCGTGATTCATGTCTCCGCCTCCTCAGAACTGAAAATACAAAAACGGGTTGTAGCTCTCCCCTACCAGTGCGCAGGTGGAGAGCAGGAGCAGTACGATCGGGAACAGGGCCTTCCGGCAGCCCGCCCAGACGCCGTTCACCGCCAGACGGTCGGAGACAGCCTTCGGCAGCGGGGTGCAGGCGATGGCCGATACCAGCAGCAGAAAGACATTGTTTTCCAGCATCGTGACGGAAAGAAAGTCCGAAGCCGCATTTCCGTTCAGGCCGAAGAGGCCCTTCACCACGGTCCAGCCCAGCCGGATGTCCGTGAACCGGAACAGAATCCAGCCCAGGAAGACGATCAGCACCAGATACAGATGCGGCAGAACCGGCACGCGCTGCAGCAGTTTTTTCAGGAAGAGGCGCTCGATCATCAGGAAGACAAACCAGTAGAGCCCCCAGAGGACGAAGTTCCAGCTTGCCCCGTGCCAGAGCCCGGTGAGTGCCCAGACGAAGAAGGTGTTTAAAACATTCCGCAGCAGTGAGCAGCGGTTTCCCCCCAGCGGGATATAGACATAATCCCGGAAAAAGGTGCTCAGGGACATGTGCCATCTGCGCCAGAATTCCGTTACGGACTTCGCCGCGTAGGGATACCGGAAGTTTTCCGGATAATGGAGGCCGAGGACCTTTCCCATGCCGATGGCCATATCGGAATAGGCGCTGAAGTCCAGATAGATCTGCAGCATAAACGCCGCCATCCCCAGCCAGGTGCCCAGCACCGTAACACTCTGCAGGTGGCTGAGATTCTCCGCAAAAAGCTCAGAACTGGAGGCTGTCTGATCCGTCAGCAGAATTGCGTCCACGAGGGCGCCGCAGGGATTGGCAAGCAAAGCCTTCTTGGCCAGACCGCAGGTAAAACGGCGGATGCCGTCCGTGAGTTCCTCCGCGCCGGAGCGCTGCACAAAGAGCTCTTCGGCAATGCTGTTGTAGCGCACGATGGGGCCGGCCACACACTGGTGAAACAAAGCCGCATACAGCAGTACATGCCAGTAGGCGCGCTCCGCCCCGGCATCGCCCCGATACACATCCACCACATAGGTCAGCAGCTGGAAGGTGTAAAACGAAATGCCGATCGGAAGCGCGATGCGCTGTACAAACGCCGGGACCTCTCCGAAGATGGAGCAGACCAGGCCGGCGTACTTGAACACCCCGATCAGAAGCAGATCGACAAACACGGCCAGCGCCAGCCACAGCTTTCTCTCCCCGGCACTTTCGCCGATGTCGATGCGCAGCGCGCAGAACCAGTCCACCGCCGCCATCAGCATCAGGAGCAGAACATACTTCGGCTCTCCCCAGGCGTAAAATATCAAAGAAAATACAAGCAGTGAAATGTTCTTTGCCTTCAGACTGCCGCAGAGCATGTAACACAGCAGCGACAGCGGAAGAAATGCATAAATAAAGATGAGACTCGAAAAAACCATGTCGGAATCGTAAATCCTTTCAAAGGCCGGTTCAATGGCGCCTTTTCATGATGGAGATTATACGTCATTCACAGCCAAAAAGCAACCAAGTAATGGCTGTTCCTGTGTGCTGATTCCGG
>CADAPN010000133.1 GCA_902789835.1 Oscillospiraceae bacterium | reverse complement strand
TCAAAATAGTCCAGGGCGTCGATCTTGTTGATGAGCACCACATCGCTGACCTGATACATCAGCGGGTACTTGAGGGGCTTGTCATCCCCCTCCGGCACGGAGAGAATGGTGACATTCTTATGTGCGCCGGTGTCAAACTCCGCCGGACAGACCAGGTTTCCGATGTTCTCCAGGATCAGCAGGTCCAGTCCCTCGGTGTCATACTCCAGCAGGGCCCGGGCCGTCATATCCGCGTCAATGTGGCAGAGGCCGCCGTTGTGAATCTGCAGGGAGCGGATACCGGTCCGGTCCGCCACACGCTGGGCATCGAGGCTGCTCTCGATGTCCACGTCCATTTCACCGATGTTCAGGCTGCCTTTCAGGCGGTTGATAAGCGCCACGAGGGTCGTGGTCTTCCCGCTTCCCGGGGAGGACATGAAATTCAGAAACAGCGTCCCCTGCGCGGTGAGCCGCTTCCGGATCAGCTCCGCCGAGCGGTCGTTCTCGGCAAATATGGATTCGTTGACCTGAATCACCCGTACCTCGCTCATGTTGCGTTCCACTCCTTTACCTTCTTCACCAGCGCATCGGCCAGCTCCTGTACGCCTTCGCCCGTCTTCGCCGAGATGTAGAAAATCTCAATCTCCGGATTGCGCGCTCTGGCATAGCCCTCCATCTTCTCCTTATCGAAGTCGAAGATCGGCAGGGTGTCGATCTTGTTCACCACAAGCATGTCACAGGTCTCGTACATCAGGGGGTACTTGGCCGGCTTGTCGTCCCCTTCCGGGACCGAGAGGATCGTCATGTTGATGGCGGCTCCGGTGTCAAACTCCGCCGGGCAGACCAGATTCCCGATGTTTTCCAGNNCCATGCCCAGTGCCCGGATTCCCTGGCGGGTCATGTCCGCGTCCAGGTGGCACATGCCGCCCGTGTGGAGCTGAACAGAAGGCACCCCTGCCGCGAGCATGGTGTCGGCGTCCACAGCGCTGTCGATATCCGCTTCCATCACGCCCCAGCGGAGCCGCCCGTCAAAGGCCCTGTTCAGTGCCAGAAGCGTTGTGGTCTTCCCGCTTCCCGGGGAGGACATCAGGTTCATCAGACAGGTGCCGCCCGTTCAGTGCGATGATCTTTGCTTTTTCCATGTGTATTTCTCCCGGTCAATATACTTGATTCAATGCTTTCATTATAGTCGTAAAGAATCAGAATGCAATCGCTTTTTTGTTAATCTTTCCGGCACGGGAGCGAGTCGGATTATGTGATCCTCCTCGGGATGGAACGGACCGTCAAGGAACTCGGATTTGAATAAGATATTGTAAACGGCAAAGCACCGATCCGCTGCGGGATTGTTTGATATCCCTGCGGATCGATACTTTTTATTCTTTGTTACGAGGCATTTCTGCCTTCGTCGTTTCTGTTTACGCGGACGCGGTCAGCGCATGACTGCTCCGGCTTTTTTCAGTGAAACGGTCTCAGTCCCAGTCTTTGTCTGCCTTCAGGATTCTGCCGGTATCGGCATCCACTTCGTACTCGTACTCCATGTTGCCCTGATAGAACTTGATCTCGAAGACCTTTCTTCCATGCTCCCAGTCCGGTTCCACTTTCTTCACGAAATCGACCTGGTTTCTGCTGAGACCTGCATGCTTCAGCGCCGCTGCAAGGGCCTCATCCTGAGAGATTCCGCCGGATACGTTTTCCAGCCCTTCGTCATTGAGCATTTCGTTGTTTTTCATTGTATTTCTCCTTTTTTATTATTTCATATTTTTCTCGGCCTGTCGGCCTCGTTTTTGTTTACATGCACATGATAGCACATCATTTGTCACAAAATCGTCACATGAAATAAAAAAACATTTTGACCCCGGACGAAACTCTTTTTCCGAAATCCGTTCCTGATGTATATTTTATCATCTCTGTCTTTTTCTATCAAGCAGAATTGCAGCGAATTTGCGCGGAATCCTTCTCTCCCGTACAACATTTGCCATAAACTTCTGTCTATGCCGGTCTGATACCATCTTTTTTGCAGATTCTCGTCATGGGTCCCTTTTTATGAAGCCCCATCTTTCTGCAAGACGCTCCGCGCCGTAAAGCAGGCTTAACGGTTTTCCCCCATTCCTTAATGTATATTAACGTCTCGCAGCCTTGTCTTAACCGTTTCTTTCCTGCCGGTCATGATACAATAAGCCCCGGTGAACCCCATCTCAAACCGGTTGAAACGGAGGAATGAAAATGGATGAGATGCTGAAGACGGGACTGCTTCCCGACGAAAAAATACTCTGGCGCGGGAAAGCAGAACCCTTCACAACCCTGGACAAAACCCACAAGAAGAGATTCATCATCTGCGCGGGCATCGGCCTGCTGATCACCGTGCTGGTGTCGGTTGCCTATTTCGTCGCAATAGCCCGCGGCGGAATGCAGGCCAAGCCGTACGTACTGCTGATCGTCCTGCTGCTCTGCGGAATCCCTGCTTTCAACATGCTGGGCGACGCCTCCAAGCTGAAGAAGATGGAATACGTCGTTACTGACCAGCGTCTGATTATTCTTCGCGACTCGCTTCGTCCCATGCCTTTCAAAGCCATTCAGGAAGCGGGCTTCCGCACGGACGATGACGGTCATGTCAGTCTTCTCTGCGGAAAAGACGCCCTGAAGGCCAAAGCGGACAAATGGCGTGAGATCTGTGTCGTCGGGCAGAGTACCGCAGACGGAACCGATGTCTGCTCGCGCTTTGTCTTCTATGCCCCTGCCGATCTGAAGGGTCTCAAGGCTGCACTGAAAGACAGGCTGCCCATCATCTGATGCGCAATTGAACTCAGCCCGATCCCGAATTGAAAACCCGACAGAAGACCGGTTTTCCGGTCCTCTGTCGGGTTGATTCTCTTCCGGCTGTTCCGCCGCTCCGGGCTCAGGATGTCGGTTTCCGTGCCGCTGTCTTCCGTCGTCAGTCGCCCTCGATCATGCGGTAGCCCACGCCGACTTCGGTAAAGATATACTGGGGTTCCGCAGGATTTTTCTCGATCTTGCGGCGGATGTTGGCCATGTTCACCCGAAGGATCTGGTTCCCGCCGCCGTTCTGCGGTCCCCAGAGTTCCTTCATGATATAATCATAGGTCAGCACCTTGCCGGCATAGCGTGACAGCAGTGCGACGATCCGGAATTCATTCTGCGTGAGCTTCATGTTTTCTCCGCCGATCAGGACCTGGTGTTTGTCATAGTCCACCGTCAAATCCCCGGCCACAAAGCATCCGCCGTTGGCCTGGGTGCCTGCGCTGTTATGCGTATGCCGAAGCGCGACACGGATCCTGGCCAGGAGCTCCGCCGCCCCGAAGGGCTTGGTGATGTAGTCATCCGCCCCGATCTCCAGAGCGGACACCTTGTCCTGCTCGTTTCCTCTGGCCGACACCACAATGATCGGCAGCTGTGTCCAGCTGCGAACCTTGGTGATGATCTCCGCTCCGTCCATATCCGGAAGGCCGAGATCGAGAATCACAAGATCCGGGCAGTGAGAGCTGATCATGGTGAGGGCTTCACCGCCGCTCTGTGCCACCATGGCGTCATAGCCGTTGGAATTGAGGATGGCCTTGATGAAGCCGGCAATGCTCTTTTCATCCTCTACGATCATGATACGGTCACGAATTTTCAACAGAAGAACCTCCCAGCGGTAATGTGAATGAGAAACAGGCTCCGCCTTCCGGCAGATTATATGCCGTGATGCTTCCCCCATGGGCCTGGATGATCGTCCGGCAGGCACTCAGTCCGATTCCGAGACTGCGCGTCTGATCCGCACTCTGCAGCAGGCCGGAAAACGGCAGCGCATCGTCGAACAGGTGATTCAGGCGGCTCCGGTCAATCCCGACCCCGTTGTCCTCCACGGAGACCACCGCTTTTCCGTTTTCCGTAGAAGCCCGCACCCGGATCCGGGTGGTCGTTTTCCCGTGGAACACCGCATTGTCCAACAGGTTCTGCATCACCTGCTGGATCAGGACCGGGTCGATGGGCACCATCAGCACGTTGTCCGGCACCGAGACTTCTACCGCGACATCCGGGTGGCGCTTGCGGAAGGAGAGCACCGCCGCGCCGATCACTTCCTCCAGCGCTTCTTCCTGGGTATGCAGCCCTCCGACCGCACCGTCGGTAATCCTTGTGACAGAAAGGAGGTTCTCAACCATCCGGCAGAGCCAGTCTGCGTCCTCTTTGGCCCCTTCAAGCAGCTCTCTCTGCTGCTCTCTGGACAGATACGCTTCGTTGTCCAGAACGGCGGAGATGGATCCGCTGATCCCCGTCAGGGGCGTACGCAGATCGTGGGACATTCCGCGCAGAAGATTCGCCCTGAGCTTTTCCCGTTCATTCTCCAGACGGAGCTTCTCTTGCTGCTGGACGCGGGTCATCAGGGTCGAAATCACGACGCCTACCGCCAGCATGGTCATGAAGGTCAGCGGATACCCATAGGGGGTAAAGTCGATCTGCATGTACGGCGCGGTGAAGGCATAGTTCACCGCGATGACGCTGGTCAGGGCCGCCAGAATGCCGTAGAAATAGCCCTCTGTCAGGAGCGACACCACCAGCACCACCAGCACGAAGATGATCGGCACATGCACATCCGAGGTGCTTACCTGCTGAAGCATGATGCAGACCAGGGACGCGATCAGCATGGCCAGCAGATAGACCAGCCAGCCCTTCAGCGACATCGGGGCATAGGTTTTCAGTTTTTGCCGCAGATTCTGCAGATCGCTCACCGCCCTTTTCTCATGATGCATTATACCATAATCCGAGTAAAGAAATCGTCAAAAAACAAAAACTTCAAAAACAGGTTCCGGGACCTGTTTTCGGTCTCCGGAACCTGTTCATGCCGTTCATTGGGAAGCGCTTATTCCTGCGTAAAGGATACTTCTTCCACGCCGGAGGCCGCCAAAGCCTCCGCTTCCCGTTTGTTGATCTTCCTCTGGTTGAAGATGGAGAAGATCACCACGCCGACCGCGACGGCGAAGAAACCGACCGCGATGGGATAGTGGATGATCTCGCCGAAGTTCCCCTGGTTCAGGTCCATGAAGCGGACGAAGTTCTGCTCGCACATGGGTCCCAGGATCAGCGCCAGCAGAATCGGGGACAGCGGGAACTCATACTTGTTCATCAGCCAGCCGATCACACCGAAAAGCACGCAGACGCCCACGTCAAACACGTTCTTGTTGATCGAGAACGCGCCCAGCAGGGATACCACCAGGATAATCGGGTACAGCATGCGCTTTTCGAGCGAAACGATCTTCGCGAACACGCGCACGCCCGCGCAGCCTACCAGCAGCATCGCAAGGTTTGCCAGCATCAGCGCGGCAAAGACCTTGTACACCGTGGGAAGCTCGGAGACATACATCATGGGTCCCGGCTGGATGCCCTTCATGATGAATGCGCCGAGCAGGATGGCCGTGACGGAGTCTCCCGGCACACCGAGAGACAGCAGCGGGATCATCGCGCCGCCAGAGCAGCTATTAAACAACAATAGTCAACATAGGACGTTCTGTCAACAGAAAAATGAATTTTTTCTCAGCGGTCTGCAAGGCTGAAGCCGTTCTTCATCTGCTCGCTGGCGGTCTGCAGGACCTTGTTCAGAGTGCCCGTCGTCTCCTCCCGGCACATCTCACAGAGCCTTCTGTTTGCCTCCTCCGCCAGGGAGAAGTCGCCGCTCTCCGTCATTCTCCGGTCGTACTCCCGCACCAGCTGTCTGCCCCGGATTGCAACCGCATCCTGATAGCGTTCGATGTTCTGGGAACTGGCCCCGAAGCACTTGTCCGCCAGAGCCCCGATCAGCCGGCTGCTCCAGAACAGGTTCTCCGTGGAGGCGTCGAGCGTGACCCTGCTGAGGTAATCCGGCAGTCTGCGGACATTCGGGTACACCGGCAGCATCGCGCTGAAGGTGGTGGACCCGAAGCAGATCCACTCCAGGCCCCTGATGGCGTCGGGCATACCGCTGCGGATCTGGCAGAGGGAGGTGACGCCGGTCCGGTTGATGCCGATCGGCCGGTAGATGCCGCGCTTTCCGCTGTCCCGGCCGGTGTACGGGTCATACGGCGTCCCCTGAAAGTGTGCCGAGAGAAGATACTTCACATCCTCCACCGCAACTTTCCGATCCGGAACCAGCGACCAGGGGATGTTGTCGCTCTCCGGGCCGAATTCCGCGTCCGGTCCGTCCCAGCGGTGGGAATTCGGTGCCAGATAACGGCCCATGAACCAGGCCCGCGGCGTGTTATAGATGTGGTCCATATCCCGGCGGGAGCCGAAAATGTCTCTGGGGTTGAAGCTTCCGTCCTGATTCAGATCCAGATCATTGTCCCGGATGAACTCCTTCAGATCCTTCGAGCAGAGATGCGCCTCCCGGGCACCGAAGGCATCCTCCAGGTCGAAGCTGTCCATCCCGAACTGGTTTGGGTTGATCACTACGCGGTCGTCCGGGATCCGCCGGGCCATCCAGTGATGGCCGCCGATGGTCTCCAGCCACCAGATTTCGTTTTCGTCGTTGAAGGCGATCCCGTTGGATTCATAGGTGCCGTACCGCTCCAGCAGCTCCGCCAGGCGCAGCACGCCCTCCCGGGCACTGCGGATATAGGGCAGGACCAGCACGACGATGTCCTCTTCCCCGATCCCTCCGGGGACCTCCTTCTCTCTCCGGCTTTTGGCCGCCCGGTAAGTCACCAGCGGGTCCGCCGCCAGGACGCGGGGATTCGAGGTGATGGTCTCGGTGGCGGTCATGCC
>CADAPN010000132.1 GCA_902789835.1 Oscillospiraceae bacterium | reverse complement strand
TCGCAGCGGACACCCTTGGCTTTGGCTATGACCTTCCCACTGCCGGGCGGTCTCGGGACTTTCACCCTTTAGAACGTGCGCTCGCCGGGCGCACTAGAACGCAATCCACCCCGCCTCCGGCGGGGTGGATTGCGAGACGTGTTTAATACTTGAACTCCGGGCGGTAGTGTTTGTAGAATTCCTCGTAGCAGATGCCGTGCTCCATGATATAGGTCGCGGCCTCCACCCCGACATAGCGATAGTGCCAGGGTTCGTCCCAGCCCGTAAGCAGAAGCTTTCTCGTGGGATAGCGCTTGATGAAGCCGTATTCGGCGCAGTGCTCGTCCAGCCAGGCAAAGAGCTCCTGGTCCATGTTCTCATAGATCAGGCTCTTGTACTGGCGGTCCATGATATCCACCGCGAGGCCGAGCTGGTGCTCGCTGCTGCCGGGATACATGACGATCTGCTTGGCCTTCTCGGCAAATTCCTGATACCGCGGGTCCATATAGTCGATATCACCGGCCAGCTGGCTGGCTTTGGCGTTGAACATCTGGGTCTGGTAGGAATAGGTCCGATACGCCGCGGCGATGTAGACCGTGTGGCCCGCCTCTTCCGCCGCGTGGATCATGGCGTTGAGATAAGGGATATAATCCGCGTCGAACATCATGTACTTGGTTCCGTCAATGACGCTGCAGGTTGGTTCAAACGAAGAGGGCAGCAGAAACTCCGTATCGTCGTTGACCATGCGGTACTGACCTTCCGTGATGTCGATATCCGGCCAGCCCTCGTCCACCGTTTCGACCTCTCCCGTTTCGTCGGGTCCCGCCGCAACATACGAATCCGTCGAGACAATCGCGCCGTCCATTCCGCCGAAGATCACATCCGTCTTTGCCTCCAGCCGGGACATGACAATGCCCGCCAGCACCAGGCACAGCACGCCCATGCAGAGCAGCCATGCAACCCGATTCTTCATGGATGTTCCCTCCTTCCGGTTTCCGGATGGCCTGTATTGTACAACCAAAGCGCCTCCGATTCAATAAAATTCCGTGAATTCTTCCCGTCCGGCGCCCCGCGTCAGGCGATTCCGAACAGACGTCGCCCGTTTGCGGCGGTCAGGGCGGCGATTTCCTCCGGGCTTTTCTCCCGGATCTCGGCGATTTTCGCGCAGATATAGGGAAGGTTTCCCGGGTCGTTCCGCCTGCCGCGCCTCGGCACCGGGGCAAGGTACGGACTGTCGGTCTCGACGAGGATGCGGTCCTCCGGGCAGATCCGAAGCACCTCGATTGCCTTTCTGGCATTCTTGTAGGTGATCGGCCCGTCAAAGCCCAGATACCAGCCCATGCGCAGAAGCTCCTCCGCCATCTCCGGGCTGCCAGAATAACAATGGAACACACCGCGCAGGCCGGGATACTGGCGGACAACGGCCAGGCAGTCCCCGTGGGCCTCCCGGTCGTGGATCACCACCGGAAGATCCCGCTCCAGGGCCATAGAGAGCTGGGCGTGAAAGAGCTGCTTCTGCTCCTCCTTATGCGTGTCGTCCCAGTAATAGTCCAGGCCGATCTCTCCCACGGCGCGGCATTTCGGATGCCTAAGGAGCGCGGCAATCTGTTCAAGGCCCTCGGCATGAAAGGCGTGGAGCTCTTCCGGGTGAATCCCCGCGGCGAACCAGATCCAGTCCTCCCGCTCGGCGAGCGCGGCGGCCTTCCGGCTGCTCTCGGGGTCGCAGCCCGGATCGAGCACACAGTCGACGCCGCACTCCGTCAGCCGGGCCAGAAGCTCATCCCGGTCTTCGTCAAAGGCCGCATCGTCCAGATGGGCATGGGTATCAAAATACATCGCTTTTCCTCCTTCGGTACGGCGGCAAAAGAACCGGCGCCCGTTGTCACGCGGGCGCCGTCATAAAACCGTATCCGTCGATCCCCGTCACAACCCAGTCCACCAGGAAGCTGACGCCCGCGTAGTTGTCCGGCTCATACATCCGGACTTTATAGTTGGACCGGGCGGGAATATCGTTGATGACATAACTGGATTCTTCCAGATATCTCTCCCCGTTCCAGGTATAGATATAATAGAAGAACTTCAGGCTTACCGTATGATCGGTGTTGTTGCGATAGTCGACAGAATAGTGGCTGGGGAAATGGGTCTCTTCCGGCCAGGTCGCGGCACGGTCGATCTGGCCGTGCATGTCCGCATAGACCTCGTGCAGGGAAGCGTTGTACTCCCGCATTCTGGGCAGCTCGCCCACAAACTCGCCGACAAACTGGACATTGTCCGCCATGAACTGATAGTCGCGATAGAGCCCGTCAAGCACTTCGTAGTTCAAAAGCTTTGCGTCATGAACCGCGAGGTCCCGCTCGGACTTGTAGATCTCGGACCGCGCGTCATACTGCTGCTGCAGCGCGTCGAGATAGCGCAGGGCGTAGTCCCGCAGCTTCTGGTCCTGGAAATAGCGGTGATCGTAGTCCTTCAGGAACATCTGTTCCCGGACCACAACGTCCCCGTCGTCATCCGGATCCAGGCGCAGGGTGATTGCCCGCTCCAGGTCCTCGAGGAAAATCTTGTCATACGAACGCAGGCGGTCCGCCTCGGCTTCGAGTCCGTCGTCGCACTCCTTGAGCAGCTTGTTCACGCTGTCCAGCTCGAAGGACTTGACTTCGTTGAGATAGCCCTTGGCTTCTTCCCACTGCTCGTTCTCCATCGCCTCGCGGGCGAGGTTATAGTTGCAGTAGTCCGCCTTCTGAAAGGCCTCCTGCTTGAACAAAAGCGCATCCTGCAGCACCTTGTAGCGTGCCAGTGCAGAACTGTACTCCCCGGCATTGTAGTTGATGTCGGCTTCGCGCATCAGCATGCTGTCCCGAAGATACAGCCCGGCGCCGGCGAGGATGGCCAGGACCAGAACGGTAAGAAGTGCGAGAAGGATTACACGCAGAGGACTTACTCTATTGTCCATCATTGTCCCTCTTTTCCCTAATCTGGGTCCATTATATTCCCTTATTCCCTGCTTTGCAAGCAAAACCTGAAACGAAGGGAAGACGGCGGCGCGGAATCATCCGTGCCGCCGTCTCCTGTGAAAGTCCGTATGGTCTAAATGCAGAGCCCTCTGCGCTTTGGGTTACTTGATTTCCAGCCGTCTCGTGGGAGGAACCGTCTCAACCTTCTTCGGCATGGTGAGCTTCAGAATGCCGTCGTTATAGGCCGCCTCGATGCCGTCGACATTCACGCCGGACACGTCGAAGCTTCTGCTGAACGAGCCGTAGTAGCGCTCGCGCTTGATGAAGTTCTTCTGCTTTTCCTCTTCGTCCAGCTTGCGCTCGGCCGAAATGGTAAGGCAGTCGTTCTCCACATCGATCTTGATGTCCTCTTTCTTAAAGCCGGGCAGCTCCGCATCCAAGACGAAGGCGTCGCCCGTATCGGTCACATCCGTGCGGAAGGTACTCACGGCCGGATGCGCATTGCCGCCGAAAAAGCTGCGCTCCATCTCATCAAGCATCCGGAACGGATCATAAGCGGAAACTCTGTTGCCTCTGTGATCAAAAGGAATCAGTTCAAACATTTTATATACCTCCAAACAATTATTTACAGATGTTAATTTGGTTTCGATGATCGACTCATTTCTTTTGTTTCATCGTGTATATAAAATATCATACAATTATGAACGATTCTCCTATATATTATGAACCAAATATGAATATTAGCACTCTTACATAAAGAGTGCTAATATTGCTTCCCGTATTTCTTTTCAAACACATTTGCGCCGGTGCTCAGGCGCCGGTGTAGACCCTTGCGACACGCTCGGTCAGGCGCGCGGTCAGGTCGCAGCCTTCACAACCGATCAGCGCGGCGACCTCCTGGCCCGGAAGAAGGTTTCCCTCACCGTCACGGCCGAAGAGCGTCACCTCGTCCCCGGCCTCAGCGGGAAGATCCCCCAGGTCCACAAAGCTCTGATCCATACAGCAGGCCAGCAGACGGGCGCGCCGGCCGCGGATCAGGACGGGGGCATGGGCCGCAAACAGCGCCGGGTCAAAGCCGTCGCCGTAGCCGATGGACAGCACGCCGACCCGCGTATCCCGCTCCAGGACGACTCTCCGGTCATAGCCGAGGGTGTCCCCTGCCCGGCGCTCGCGCACATCGGCAAGCCAGGCCCGGTAGGACACCGCTTCCCGGATCTTTCCGGTGGGATGATCCGGATTGTCGAGTATGAGGCGCCGTCCCACCCGGACCGCATCAAAAAGCACGTCCTCTCCCGATTCGAGGGAGGCCGAAGAGGCCATGTGGCAGAGGCCCGGCTGAATCCCCGCTGCCAGAAGCTTTTCCCGGAAGTCCCGGAAGCGCCTGCTCTGCAGGTCCATCTGTTCCCGGCTGTGCTCGGAGAAGTGGGAGAAGGTGTCCCGGATCTCGATCACATCCTCCGCCTGTTTCAGCTCGGCAATCAGCCGCTCCGTCTCCTCCGGCCGGAAGCCGATGCGGTGCAGACCGGTGTCGAGCTTCAGCGAGACCGGGATCTTTCTCCCGGCCTTTCGCGCCGCTTCCCGCAGGATCGGAAACTGGCGGAAGCTGCCGAGGGTCAGAAGCAGGCCGTGTTCCACCGCCGCTTCCACCTGGGCGTCCAGCGGCAGACTCATGACCAGAATCTGCTGCTCCAGGCCCGCTTCGCGCAGCTCGACGCCCTCCGCCACCTGGGAGACCGCAAAAGAGTCGATCCCGCCGAGGTCGGAGATGATACGGCCCAGCGTCACCGCGCCCAGGCCGTAGGCGTTGCCTTTCAGGACCGGGATCAGCTTTGCCCCCGGTTCAATCTCGCGGCGGAGCTGTTCAATGTTTTCTTTTATCGCCTGCAGATCAATCTGCAGATAGGAATTACTCGTGATCACGCGTCGGTTTTCCTTTTCTGTAGAATCGGAGAAAGGCGGCTCAGAGCACCTTTGACAGGAAGTCCTTGAGACGCGGATTCTGCGGATGGTCAAACAGCTCATTCGGCTCGTTCTCTTCCAGAATCTGGCCGCCGTCCATGAAGATCACGCGGCTCGCGACCTCGCGGGCAAAGCCCATCTCATGGGTGACCACCACCATGGTCATGCCGCCCTTTGCAAGATTCCGCATCAGGTCCAGAACCTCCCCCACCATCTCGGGGTCCAGGGCCGAGGTCGGCTCGTCAAAAAGCATGACCTCCGGCTCCATGGCCAGGGCGCGGACAATGGCGATACGCTGCTTCTGCCCGCCGGAGAGCATGTTGGGATACTCGTCCGCCTTATCCGCAAGACCGATGCGCTCCAGGAGCTCGTTCCCCTTTTTCTCGGCCTCCGCCTTTGTCTTCAGCTTCAGATGAACCGGGGCTAGCGTGATGTTCTGCATGACCGTCTTGTGGGGGAAGAGATTGAAGTGCTGGAACACCATGCCCATTTTTCTTCTGTGCAGGTTCAGGTCCACCTTCTTGTCCGCCAGATCCACTCCGTCAAAATAGATATGTCCGGAGGTCGGCGTCTCCAGCATGTTCAGGCAGCGCAGCAGGGTGCTTTTTCCGGAGCCGGAGGGGCCGATGATGGCCACGACCTCTCCCCTGCGTATGGTAAGGTTGCAGCCGTTCAGGGCCTTGACCGTGCCTTTGTTATACTCTTTTTTCACGTCCACGACGCGGATGAGTTCAGTGCTTGTCGCCACGGCGCATTCTCCTTTCGATTGCCTCGATGGCCTTGGAGGCCGGATAGTTGATGGCAAAGTAGATCAGGGCGGCCACAACATAGGGTCCCAGCGAAATGTAGGTGGTGGAAGCCACTGTCTTCGCCGCGAACATCAGTTCCACCATGCCGAGCATGGAACAGATGGAGGATTCCTTCACCATGGTGACGATTTCATTGGCCAGGGCGGGCAAGACGTTCTTGATCGCCTGCGGCAGAACCACCAGCTGCATCGTCGACCATGCCGAGAGGCCAAGAGAACGTGACGCTTCGGTCTGGCCGATATCCACCGCGAGAATACCGCCGCGGAAGATCTCCGCCACATAGGCAGAGGAGTTCAGCGCCAGCGCCACTACACCGGGAATAAACCGGCTGATATCCACAAAGCCCAGGATTGTGATGCGTGGAATGGTGATGGCGCCGAACAGGCCGAAGTAGATGATGCTCAACTGGACCAGCAGAGGCGTTGAGCGGAACACAGCGATGTACGCACCGGAAATCCCCTTCACCAGCTTGTTTTTGCTCAGGCGCATGATGGCCAGAAGCAGCGCCGGGACCACTGCCAGAAGTACCGAGACCACCGCAAGAAGCAGGGTGTACCCGATCCCCTTCAGAAAATACGGGCCGTACTTCGGCAGGAAAGAGAAGTTGAAGAAGGATGCCGGAGACATATTAGAAAACAGATTGCTCCACCACATAACAGAATCCTTTCGATAGACTGATGCGTTGCCTGAAGCACTTCAGGCAACGCATACTATTTTTCTTTATATCTTTTACAGATATGTGTGCGGAGCTAATCAGCCCTCTTCCGGTGCGTCGACGGAGACTTCGATGGCCTCGCCGGCGTCATTGATGGCGTTGGCTGCCTCAACGAATTCGTCCATAACCTTTTCTTCCATCATCTTTGCAATGGCCTCATTGATCTCCGGCAGGAGTCCCTTCGGGTCGCCCTTTGCAACCGCGACACAGTACGGAGCAGCCTCACCGAGTTCGGAGGACGCATCAACGATCGCAAGGTCGCTGTTGGCTTCTACGAAGCTGGTGGCAACCGCGCCGTCCAGAACGACCGCGTCGAGCTTGTTGTATACCAGCTGATTGATCAGATCATTGACATTCTGGATGGAAACGAGTTCCGCGCCCTCCATGTCGTTGCGGACAATGTCCTCCTTCGTGGTGGCAGTCTGAGCACCGACGACCTTGCCGGAGAAATCTTTCAGAGTCTTGTACTGATCCGCGTCAGCCTTCCGGGCCACGATCATGGCCGGCATGTCGGTATAGTAAGGATCGGAGAAGTCCGCCGCATTCCGGCGCTCGGGGGTGTCTTCGATCGCCGCCATGACAATGTCATAATCTCCCTTGGAGAGGGCAACCAGCAGATAGTCAAAGCTCATGTTCTCGACCACCAGCTCGCGGTCCATCTGCTCGGCGATGTAACCGGCAGCGTCAACATCAATGCCGCCGTAGACCATCTCATTGTTCTCATCCAGGTACATGAATTCAAACGGGGGATAATCCGCGCTGGTTCCGAGAATCAACTTACTGTCATCAGCCGAGGCGTATACCGCAACGCTGAGAACCAGCATGAAAACGAGTGTCAAAGAAATGATTTTTTTCATCTTGATCTGTCCTTTCTGTTCATTCGGCCCGTAATCGGAACTGACGGAGGTATTATAGTGAATATTTATTCACTTGTCAAGCATTTCCGGGTTTTTCAAACCGCATTCCTTTGCCCTCTTCAGAGGCCCTGTCCGACACATCTTTTCCGCCCGTGCTTCTCTCCTTGCGTCCGGGCCGCTTCCGTGTTATACTGCCCGCAGCATAAGCGAAAGGATCAATGTGTATGAAGATCTGTATATTCGGCGCCTC
>CADAPN010000131.1 GCA_902789835.1 Oscillospiraceae bacterium | reverse complement strand
GTGGAAGAGGTCTTGAAACGCTATGAGGACGTGGCGCAGGAGGCGGCGGATGAAGAGGCGCTTGCGCGCCTGAACTACGATCTGGCGCATCGGCGTCTCATCGGCCTGGTTGATGAGATCCGGCCGCTTGCGCGGAAGCAGCCGGATGCTCGCTGTAATGAATATAAGCTTCGCCGGGTGAATCAGGTTCTCCTGGCCCTGAAGGAGGAGCTGGATGTCTGCTTTGATGCGGATCTGGATCTCGCGGACGAGGATGCTTCCCTGAGTTACAGCGATCTTTCCTTTCTGCTGCGCAGCTACCTGGATCTGAGTTCCGCCTATGCCCGCCGGCGTTACGGTCTTTCCTATGAAGAGAACGGAAAATAGCGCGTGGTATCTCTGCCGGGCGCGGGAACAGGTGGCCGACGGCCGCTGCGATGAGATCGGCCGCCTTCTGCACAGGACCAATGCCGAGATCGATCTCATGGCCATCCTCGAACGGAGCGAGGAGGAGGCGATTCGCGCCCTGGCGGGCAGCGCGCTGATCAAGCTGCGGGATTATTATGATGCCTGTGAGCGGGTGATCGCGCGGCATGAGGCCCGGGGCCAATGGGACGACTTTCGGCTGAAGCACCGGCTGCTGTCCGGGCAGGCGCTGGAGCTTTCTTCTCTTGCCGGGAGACAGCCGGATTCCCCCTGCTCGTCTTTCAAGGCGCGCCGGCTGAACCTGGTGCTCCGCCCGCTGAAGGAAGAGATGGAAGAGGTCATGGGCGTTCCGCTGAGCCTGATTCCCGAAGAGAGCTTGCTCTCCTACAGCGATGTTTCCATGATCCTCCGGACCTATCTGGATGTCTGCGAGGGCTATGTCCGCCGCTTTTATAAGGGCAACCCGCCGGTGCTGCCCGAGCTTCCGCCGAACTGGGCGGCAAGTCTGATCCGGGATCAGATTCTGACCTTCTGCCGGGAGCGGCCGAAATCCATCCTTGAGATCGGGGCCTTCCTGGGCTATAAGGACAAGAAGACGACCCGGAAGTATCTCAATCCGCTTCTGACCGAGGGCCTCCTCGCCCGCACCGTTCCCGATAAGCCCAACAGTCGGAACCAGCGTTATCTCACCGCCCGCAACGTGTAGTGTGTCAAGGCCGATTCCACCAGTTATTCCCCCAGTTGCGAAGAAAAAGGCCATGGGAAGACACGGGGACGTAGCTTTTGTCTTCCCTTGGGCAGCCGGCTTACGGCATGGGCGTTCTCCTGACACGTTAGTTTACATAATCTTATAGCGGGGTGAGCAGTTCTCTTGACACATTTCGGCAGACGGAAGCTTCTGACCTGTCGATTTGGCGAAAACCGACGCAGCCTGCATCGGCCCGTTCAAAAGCGGTTGACAGCACGGCTGCCCACCGCTTTCAAACCGGCCGCTGCGACGGCGACGCGAAGCTAGTCCCTTTAGGGACCGCGTTTTTCCGGTTTCCGACAAGCCCGACAGGTTCTACTATGATGATTATGATAATGTCCTCTCCTATATGAGAGAAGATATTTTATAAAAAAAGCGGGTATAAAACTATGTGCTTTTCGTAATCCAGTTCGTCATGGAGCTGGGACAGAAAGTTAGGATGGCTATATTTTGTAGTTAAATTGGGTTTTTTAATGAGTTGTAGTATCAACAATATGTTGTGATTCCGACCTTGACAAGCCCAAGTGTAATAGGTATGATTTGATTTATAATGTGTTAGTAAGTACAGTGTTTAGCTGATAATATGATGCGAGGAAGACTATCTTGGAAAGGAAAACAAAATGAGATCAAACATGCAGTATATGCAACAGCAATAATATCAGCTATCACTCTGGCCATATGCTTTGTATTCCGCTGCCAAAAGCCGTTTGTATATGATATCTCACTTGCCTGTTTTGGCTCTGCAGTACTTGGTTTTGTGGTAGCCGTCACGGCTTACTCGGCTGAGCGACGCGACGTAATGGAGCAGTTTTGGGATGAAGGAATTGAACTGACAAACGGAATTCGCAGGATAAAGCATATTGAATTTGATGAACCGATAGAGCTGGTAAAGGATGCAATTAAAGAAAAAAAGGGCAGTTTTCTTTCTGATAATAAGGATAGTCATGCCAAGGAAAAACTGAAGGAGTGGATTGCAGAAAATCAGTTTCCCGATGATGGAAGACTTGATTATGAAGAAGTTTTAGAAAAGCACTATCAAAGAATAATTAAAGCATATCGGCAGGCAGTCATTGATTGTGCTCTACGGGCAATATCAAAACGGAGGACGCAGGGACGGTTCTTTCGTCTTGCTCGGGCCATGCCACTGGAGCCCGATCCTGCCTGAAAAGAAATGACCGCCTTCCGGCGGCCATAGGTTTGTATAGGATTTTTACTGTTTCAGAAGCTGGGTGTACTTCTGCTGTTCTTCCTCCGGAATTCGCAGGGCATTCATGGCCTGAAGGGGATTCCAGTTCATGGTTTCCATCAGCGTTTTAATGTTGTTGAATTCTTTCTCCTGCATGCCCTGCTGCATGCCCTGCTGTATGCCTTGCTGCATGCCCTGCTGTATGCCTTGCTGTATGCCTTGCTGCATGCCCCGTTGCATGCCCTTTTCTAAGATATAAGTACTGTAGTTGCACATGTTTGCCACCATCCTCTCAAGGTGTTCGGTAACCGGAATACTGAAATCCCGGGTTAAAACGGTTTCTTTTTCGATGAGTGATAGGTCGGATACGAAAAGCATACTGAGAAGGTTTACAAGACGGTCTTCTGACTTTACTGCGTCGTTCTTCTGCAGTCTGACGATAAAAGCCTCTGCTTTGTCATAACCTCGGTTGTCCTCGGGCTCGCCGAGAAGTGCGGTCTGACGGAATGCGATGGAGGAGATCGTGTTGGCGTTCCGTTCGGTCGGATTCATGACAATCCAGATGCTGTAGACCTTGCGCAGTTTCTCATATTCCGAGTGACCGAAATCCCGCTGATACTGCGAAGAGAGAAGCCGTGCCAGATAATACACTGCCCGTGTTTCCAAATGATAAGGGAGATCTTCGCTGTTCTGTGCTTCAAGATCGACATATACTTCGACGCAGACTTCGTCTGAGGTTGGTAAGGTCAGTGTAAAGAGAATATCGAAGGTTGCAAGTCCCTCGTTTTGAATTTTGCTCTCTTGGCCGAGCGATCTGACAGCTTCTCCGAAACTTGGATTGGTCTCCCCGGGGTTCAGGTGGATCTTGCTTACATACGGTGTTCCGTTGATATAAGTCTGGATCTCTTCTGTCGGAATACCGCGAAAGTCTGGAATCAGGCGCTGAATGATTTCTGCGAGAATGGACTTGTCAGCCAACAGCTCTTTTGCGTGCTCGTCTAAGTTCGCGGCGTAATCGGCGCTTTCCAATGCTTCCCCAAGATGATTGTGAATGCTGATCATCTCATCCTGCTCCAAGCGGAACCACCTCCATCCCTCTCGAATTCTATTTTACACAGGTTTTGTGAAGAATTCAAGAGGCTTGTGTCAAAGATTAGCACACGCCAGGATAAAAACCGTGCGAAAAACATGAGAAAAACGTGAGAAGATTTTTGGACTGCTTTTGCGGTATACTCTTCACGGAAGGAGGAATGCCGTTTGGCTTCGGAAGAAATGGATCGGGCGCTCACCCGCGTGAAGAATACGATCAAAAAGCTGTCGGCCAAGGGTGGCGTGAAGATTGCCTCGGAAGTATGGGATGTGAATGAGGCGCTGCCAGCCTTCCCTGTCCTCGACATGAGCGAGCTCACAAAGGATCAGCTGAAAACGGAAATCGATAAGGGCTTTGCCGATGTTGCCGCCGGGCGGGTGAGGCCTGCTGCTGACGTGTTTGCCGAACTGCGCTAGGAGTATCGTTTATGAGCGATGTGGTAATATCATGGTATAGACAAAAGCCTGAAGCCGGTGACCACCGGCTTTGTAAACGTGACGATAGTTAACATAATTAAAATTATGGTTAATATATGGAGAGGTGTGAGCTTGACAGCGTGCCGGGGGATGAGGCCTTTGCCCGATTCCGGTTGAAAGAAAATGACCGCCTTCCGGCGGTCATGAGAATATGTTAAGCGAAGACGCATAGGCGTTCTTTCGTCTTGCTTGGACCATGCCACTGGTGCCATCAGGATGGTTCTTGGCGCGTTTCGGCAGATGAAAGCTTCTGACCTGTCGATTTGTCAAAAGCCGGCGCCGCTTATGGAAAAGAAAATGACCGCCTTTCGGCGGTCATGGGTTCAATAAGCGAATATTACTGCTTCAGAAGCTGGGTGTACTTCTGCTGTTCTTCCTCCGGAATCCGCAGGGCATTCATGACCTGAAGGGGATTCCGGTTACGAAAATGATATGCTTTTGCCGCCAATGTGTAGGAAAACACTCCAAAACAACAAGATATTGTGTCAAAACCGGCTCGGATAGATGAAAACATCAAGATGTTGTGGTTTTTCCTTGACGGCCGCTGCCTCTTGTGGTACACTTTTGATCGGTGGATACGGGGCCGGTCCCGTGTCCGATTCTTACCCGGGAGGAACTATGGTTTTCACAGATGAAATGAAGGACTCGTACCTTCTCGTGGAGAAGGATCTCGCGGACCTGAAGGCGATCGGAAGCACAAAGCTCCAGGCAAAACTGGATCATCTGGAGGCGGATGTCCAGGCCTTTATGGATGCCGCGGCGGAGGCGATGGATGTCTGGGAGGCGGAGGAACTCAGCGCGTATGAGATCTTCGATCTTCATTATCGCCGCCTGGCGGGGCTCGCGGAGGAGCTCTGTGCATTGGGGCAGAAGCGGCCGGAGTCCGTCTGCAACCGCTTCAAGATCCGTCAGGTCAATGCGGTTCTGGAGCCCCTGAAGGAGGAGCTGGAGAAGGCGTTTCATCAGGAGCTCTCCCTGATCGCGGAAGAGGAGGGACACACCTACAGCGATGTGGCCCTTGTTCTGCGCGGCTATCTGGACCTCTGCACCTTCTATGCGAAAAAGCGCTACGGGACGAATTACCATGAGAAAAGAAGATAACGCCGCGTGGTTTTTCACGCACGACAACCCGACTGCCCGGGACACCGACCGCGCGGATGAGATCACGCGGGTGGCCATGAAGACGGCGGTCGAGGTCCCGCTTCTCAATATCCTCGATGCGGCCGAGGAAGAGAAAGATCTCCTTCAGGGGTATGATGCGGCCAACGGCATCAAAGCGCTGGAGTGTTATTACAGCGTCAATGAACAGGTGATTGCCCGCCTGGAGGGGAAGGGGAGATGGGATGCCTTCCGCCTGATTCATCGGCAGCTGGCGGGCTATGCGGTGGAGTTTTCGCATTTTGCCGACCGAAGACCCGAGGCGCCCTGCAAACCTTTCAAGGCGCGGCAGCTGAACCGTCTCCTGCTCCGGCTGAAGGACCTGATGGAGGAGAACATGGGCGTCCCTCTTCTCCTGATCTCCGAAGAGGAGGAGCATAGTTACAGTGATGTCATGGTGATTCTTAGGAACTATCTGGATGTCAGTGCGGCCTTTGTCCACCGGCATTACAGCGGCAATACCCCGGTGGTTCCGCCGGTTCCCTGCAACTGGATCGCGAACCGCGTCCAGGACCAGATTCTCCTTTTCTGCATGGACCAGCCGCGAAGCATCACCGAGATTGGCGCCTTCCTGGGCTA
>CADAPN010000130.1 GCA_902789835.1 Oscillospiraceae bacterium | reverse complement strand
GTTCGGCGGCAAGGTTGTCGCCATGAGCGACTCCCAGGGCTATGTCTATGATCCCAAGGGCATCGATCTCAAGAAGCTCTTTGACATCAAGCAGAAGAGGCGCGCCCGCATCAGCGTCTACGCGGATGAGGTTCCCGGCTCCGAGTACCACGCCGGCTGCCGCGACATCTGGACCGTCAAGTGCGATATCGCCCATCCCTGTGCCTCTCAGAATGAGATGGATGAGAAGGGCGCTCAGGCCCTGGTCGATAACGGTTGCATGGCCGTGTTCGAAGGCGCGAACATGCCTCTGACACCGGAAGCCATTGCGGTCGTGCAGAACAACGGTCTGCTCTACAGTCCGGGCAAGGCCTCCAATGCCGGCGGCGTCGCCACCTCCGGTCTTGAGATGAGCCAGAACTCCATCCGCATGAGCTGGAGCTTCGAGGAAGTTGACGAGAAGCTGCAGGGCATCATGAAGAACATCTACCAGGCCTGCTATGCCGCCTCTGTGGAATGCGGCAAGCCGGGCGACCTGATGGTCGGCGCGAATGTCGCAGGCTTCCTGAAGGTTGCTGAGGCCATGATGGCGCAGGGCGTCGTGTGATTCTTTCCCGGCCCTGCTGATCCGCAGCCTATTGCTCTCCCCCTGTCGCAGACACGGCAGGGGGAGTTCTCTGTCTCCGGATCAGCGGCTTCCGTCTGTTTCAGGCGCGGACCACTTATCCTACCGAACGAAATGCTTTGACAAGTGATGTGTTTCGGCAAGAAGTATTTTTGCTGAAAAAACTTAAAATTCTTCGTGCATTGTCACGCGCTCTGTGGTATACTGAGCAGGCGTGTTCCACAGCAATGATTACCGGAGGCTGTCTCCTATGAACTTTGTCGTTTTGGATTTGGAATGGAACCAGGCCATGAGTTCCAAATCTGACGTTTTCAACCATTTGCCCATTCATCTCCGCGGCGAGATCATCGAGATCGGCGCCGTGAAGCTCAACCCCGATCTCACCCTCGGTGAGGAATTCACCATCGATGTCCGGCCGGTTTATTTCCGCCGGATGCACTATAAGGTCAAAAAGATCACCGGCTTTGATAAGGACCGTCTCTCCCACGGGGTCACTTTTCCCGAGGCCATGGAACGCTTCCGGGCCTGGTGCGGCGACGATGTCACCTTTCTCACCTGGGGCTGGGACGATCAGGGGATCTTTGAACAGAACATCATCATCCATGATCTCGACTGGGACTGGATTGCCGGCTGGGTCAATCTGCAGATGATCTATAACCTCCAGACCGGAGGTGACAAGAACCAGAAGTCCCTCGCCTCTGCGATGGAGCATTTTGAGATCGAGCAGACCCGTGTGGCCCATGACGCGCTTGGCGATGCCTATAACACGGCGCTGGTCACCACTCATCTTGACATGGAAGAGGGCATGCGCCTCTATCCGGAGGCGGAAGAAATCCTCGCCAAACGGATGCCGAACTATAAGCCGCCTCAACAGGACCTGAACCCTTCGCAGGAAGCACTAGTGCATGACAGCTCCTCCGGCTTTGAAAGCAAAGCCGACGCGTTTGCCGAAGCGAAGGTCCACGGACTCTCCTGCCCCGTCTGCGGTGTGGTACAAACCGGCAACCGCTGGATCAGTCAGAGTGACGGACGCTATATGAACCTCTTCAACTGCCCGGAGCACGGAGACTTTCTCTCCCGGATTCGCCTGAAGAAGGACCTGGACAATGAGCTCTGGACCGCCCATCGTCTGGTTTACGAGGCTGACGAAGAGATGCAGAACTTCTATCGCGCCAAGCTCTCCCAGGCCCGCCGCCGCGGCCGCAGCCACAGCCCGCGCAAAAACCGTCCGGCCTGAGCTGATTCCTGATCAATATTGCTTCAAACCGGCTGCCCCATATCAGAGGCAGCCGGTTTTTCGTATATATTCACTTAATTTTGGATGAATATGCGTTCCAATTTGTTCTGATTTGTAGAATCTGCTTTTCCTCTCTTGACAAATCCCTGTCGAAAGACTATGATCACGCACAAGATAGAGGCGCGAGGTTCATCAGTACGTTTCTGCACAGGAGCAGCATTCCGCAGGAACCGAAAGGGGACATCGCCGAAGCGATGGAAAGCAGCTGCGCTTTGTTTCGCTGGGCCGCCGGAGAAGATCCGCCGGACTGTCACGCAAGTGGAGCGCTATCGACTACGGATGCCTGCTGGGGCCCCAGTGATTGGTTTCTTGCCGTAAACGCTCACATGCGTTTACGGCTTTTTGTTTTGCGTCTCGTCTGAATCTGATTTGAAGGAGAAACAAAATGAACAACCTGAGAAGAACGCTTTCCCTGCTGCTCGCACTCGTCATGCTGGTCGCCCTCGGCGCTTTCGCTTCTGCGGAAGGCAATACCGAGGCCGAAGAAGCCGCCGTAACCCTGACCGACGAAGACGTCGCCGCCCTCTCCTACCTCAACGGCCAGCTCCGCGTCGGTATGGAATGTGCCTATGCCCCCAACAACTGGCAGGAATCCGAAGCCAGTGAGACCAATGTCCCCATTGAGAACGTGCCCGGCGCCTATGCCGAAGGCTACGACGTTCAGATCGCCCGCATCATCGCCGATCAGCTCGGTCTGGAGCTGGTGGTTGTGAAGATGGACTGGGACGGCCTGATCGAAGCTCTGAACCAGGGCCAGATCGACGCCATCATCGCCGGCATGGCCGACACCGAGTCTCGCAAGGAAGCCATCAACTTTACCGCTCCGTATCATGAGACCGTCTACGCCCTGATGGTCAACGCCGGAACCCAGTATGAAAACGCAACCAGCCTCGCCGACTTCAACGGCGCCAGTGTCCTCGGCCAGAAGGATACCGCGCTTGACTGGACCATCGACCAGATCGAAGGCGTCAACCACCTCACAGCCGTGGCAAGTGTCCCCGACATGATCGCCCGTCTCCAGCAGGGCACCTGCGATGCCATCGTCATTAACCTTGAGAACGCCCCCGGCTACCTCGCCGCCAACCCGGACTTCGTCGTCATCAGCTTCCCCGAAGGTGAAGGTCTGGATCCCGGATTCAAGGGTGCCTGCGTCGGTCTGCGCAAGAGCGACGACGCCCTGCTTGGTCTGGCGGATGCGGTCCTGGCCACCATCGACCAGGAGCAGCGCGATGAGCTCTGGGAAACCGCTCTGACCAACCAGCCCACCTGATCTTATCATCGCGAACTGATCTCAACTCAATCTGACCTGAAATCGGCTCCCCGGGTATCCCGGGGAGCCACATAAAAGGAAGTACACGCATGAATCGAACCGTCAAGGGCAATTTCATCACACGGGACCATCCCTACGTCTTTCTCGGAGGCAGTCTGATCGCACTGCTCGGTCTGAGTCTTCTGGCCGGCGAGCCTCACTCCCTCAGTTTTCTGACAGACAATCTCCCCGGTACGCTCTGTCGGATCATCTTCTGGGGCTTTCTCGCGCTGAGCGCGCTGGCTCTGGTGATCAAGCTGACGAATTGGAAGAACTACCGCGACAGCTTTCTGTGCACGCCTGGCCTGAAGCTCGTCTCCCGCTGGTTTTCCTATCTCGTGGTGCTGGCCTGTCTTCTTGCGCTGCTGGACCGCGGCCTGCTGCAGCTGATCGCCACCGTGCAGACCTGCATGCAGCTTGAGAAGAATCCCCAGGGCTTCGGCGCTTCCATGATCTACATGAGCGTCAAGAGCAAGGATATTCTGCTGGCCGGTGTCTGGACCACCGTCCGCATTGCGCTGCTGGGTACCGCCATTGCCTTTGTGCTTTCGATCTTCATGGTCTTCCTGAGGATTCAGGAGCCTGACAAGAGGGACAACGATTTTGTCAAAGCGCTGAAATGGCTGGCAAGTCACTTCTCCCGCTTTTATATCTTCGTCATCCGCGGCACGCCGATGATGGTTCAGGCTCTGATTTTCTATTACTTCGGCTTCAATCTTTTCAAGCGCACCAACATGTCCGTCACCGAGATCAACCAGGTCTGGAGCTTTTTCATCTCCGGTCTCTGCACCGTCTCGCTCAACTCCACGGCGTACCTGACAGAGGTCCTGCGCGGCGGTATTCAGGCCATTGACCGCGGTCAGACCGAGGCCGCCCGTTCTCTCGGCATGAGCAACTGGCAGAGCATGATCAAGGTCGTCTTCCCCCAGGCGGTGAAGAACTCCATTCCCGCCATCGGCAACGAGTTCATCATCAACATCAAGGATTCCTCCGTTCTCTCGGTCATCGGCGTGATGGACCTGATGTACGCCACAAAATCCGTCAGCGGCATCTATTTCCGCTCTCTGGAGATCTACTGCGTGGCGGCAATCCTTTACCTGATCCTCACCTGGCTGTCTTCCAAGCTGCTGCAATTCTTAGGCAAAAAGCTTGACACCCCGGTGAAAGGGATCCCCAGTTCGAACTGAGGAGGCGCGACAATGGACGAATGCGTACTGAAAATCGAACAGCTGGAAAAGTCCTTCGGTGACCTCCATGTGCTCAAGGGCATCGATCTGGAAATCCACAAGGGCGAAGTGGTCTGCATCATCGGCGCCTCCGGCTCCGGCAAGTCCACCCTGCTGCGCTGCATCAATCTTCTGGAGGAAGCCGACGACGGACACATCTGGTTTGATGGACAGGATCTGATGGATCTGAACGTGAACCTCAATGCCCTGCGGCAGAAGATCGGCATGGTCTTCCAGAGCTTTAACCTCTTCAACAACAAGAATGTCATCGACAACTGCACCCTGGCGCCCATGACCGTGAAAAAAGTGCCGAAAGCAAAAGCGGAAGAGGTCGCCGTCCGAAACCTGAAAACGGTCGGCCTGTCGGACTTCATTTATGCCGACTCGACCCGGCTTTCCGGCGGCCAGAAGCAGCGTGTCGCCATTGCGCGTGCACTCTGCATGGAGCCCGAAATCATGCTTTTCGACGAGCCCACCTCCGCGCTGGACCCCGAGATCGTCGGCGAAGTGCTGGATGTCATGAAGGCGCTGGCCGCCGAAGGAATGACAATGGTGGTCGTGACCCATGAGATGGCCTTTGCCAAGGAGGTCAGCGACCGCGTTGTATTCATGGACCAAGGTGTGATCCTGGAACAGGGCAGCCCGAAAGAGATCTTCGGCAATCCGAAAAATGAACGCACCCGAGAGTTTCTCAGCCGCTATCTGGAGGACAAGCTGGAATGAATCAGGTCTTTTCGTATTTTGACAACGAGGCTCTTTATCCGGCCCTGGATGTGGACGCCGCGGTCTCCCATCTCTCGGATGCGATCCGCTGCAGAACGGTGAACTACGAAGACCACAGCCGGACGGATTTTTCGGAATTTGACAGGCTGCAGGCGCTGATGCGCCGCAGCTTCCCTTCCGTTATGGCCCATGGGCAGTTTGAACTGATCGGCCATGCGGTGCTGATCACCGTTCCGGGTTCGGATCCGTCGCTTCTCCCCTGTCTTTACATGTCTCACCAGGATGTGGTCCCGGTCGTCGCCGGCACGGAGCAGGAGGAATACCTGCTCTCCCACGGAAAAAGCTTTCGCCGCACAGCCTATCTTGCCTTCGGTGATGATGAGGAAACTTTGAATCTCGGAGCGCTCGATATTGCCGAAACCCTGAAAAGCCGGGGTGTCCGGTTGGAATTCGTTCTGGATGAAGGCAGCTGCAAGCTCGAAGACGGCGCCTGCTTCGGGGCCCCCGGTCTCCCCATCGGCCTGATCGAGCTGATGGAAAAGGGCTATGCCGATCTGGAGCTCTCGGTTGAAAGCCGCGGCGGCCACTCCAACCGGCCTTTCGGCGGGAGCTCTCTTGAGCATCTGGCCCGGGCCATTACCACCGTTACGGATCATCCCTTCCCCTGTCGCCTGCCCGAGCCGATGATCGGCACCTTTGAGGCGCTCTCCCCTTATATCACCGAAGAGCCGTTTCGGGAACTCGTCCGGGATGTGCGCGGGACGGGAACTCGTCCGGGATGTGCGCGGGAACGCCGACGCGATCGCCTCTGCCTGTGCAGAGCGGCCTGAGACATTCTCCTTTGTAACGACGACTATCGCCCCCACCATGATTGAGGGCGGCAGCGCCGCCTGCAACGTTCTTCCCCAGAACATGCGCGCCGTCATCAACTTCCGCCTGAACGAGGGCGACACCGAAGGTGCATCTTCGTTATCTCCAGGCAAACGACCCCTCCGCCACCGCCCGGATCGACGGCTTCGGCTACAAAAAGCTCTGTGAAGCCATGAGCCAGTTTTACCCGGAGGTCGTTTTTGTGCCGTCCATGACCGTCGGCGCCACCGACGCGCACCAGTATGAGCGGATCTGTGACACCTGTCTGCGCTGCAGCCCGTTCCTGACGGAGCCGGAAGATGTGCGCAGAGGCATGCACGGCACCAATGAGCGCCTTCCCATCCGCTCCTATGCCCAGGGCATCCGGGTTCTGATCCGGCTTATGGAGCTGGCAAATGTGAATCCCTGACGGCTTATCGTCTGCAGGAACAGCTTTATGAATAAAAAATCTCCCTCTCAGCTTTGCTTTGAGGGAGATTTTTTATTCCGTTGATAAAAGCAAGCTCCTCAAGGTGGAAAACTCAGACCGAGTCTTCCTCCGTGAGCTTCTCGAGCTCGTCCAGACCGCCGGCCGTATCCGCCGCATCCGCTTCGGCCTTCTTCTCCAGCTTGTTCATGAAGATCGGAGAGAGGATTCCGAAGATGCAGAGGGCGATCAGTACCCAGCACACCACCGAGGAGAAGAGCACGCTGATGCTGCCGCGCGAAGTACGCAGCGCGTTGCGCAGGCCCTTTTCACCGATGGGTCCGAGGATCAGCGCCAGCACAACGGCCGCGGTGTTCAGGTCAAGCTTCCGCATGAGATAGCCCAGGACACCGAAGGACAGCATGACCACGATGTCCATGATGTTCTTGTGGATGGCGTAGGAACCGACGAAGCAGAGCACCGTGACGCAGGGGATCAGGATCGCGTCGGACAGACGGGAGATCTCCGCGGCAGCCGATCAGGCCGATGCCCAGCATGAAAAACTGTACCAGAACGAAGCCCGCAAAGAAGGTATAGGTCATGGGGGCATACTTTCCGAAGAGTTCGGGACCGGGGGTCAGGCCCTGGATAACCAGGCCTCCCATGAGGACCGCCGTGACGGACTCGCCCGGAATGCCGAGGGTCAGCGTCGGGATCAGAGAACCGCCCGTGACGGCGTTGTTCGCCGCCTCGGATCCGGCCACACCTTCGATGGAGCCCTTGCCGAACATCTCCTTATGCTTGGAGAACTGGCGGGAGGTGTTATAGCCCAGGAAGCAGGCGATCGAGGCGCCCGCACCGGGCAGGATGCCGATGAGGTTGCCGATGATCCAGGACCGCAGGATGGTCGGGCGCAGGATCTTGCGTTCTTCGCGGCTGAGGCTCATCTTGTCGGAGAACTTGGTCGCCTGCGCGCGCGCCTTGATCTTTTTCTCCGCCAGAATAAAGACCTGGGACATGGAGAACAGACCGATCAGGGCGCAGGTGGTGTTGATGCCCTCGGC
>CADAPN010000129.1 GCA_902789835.1 Oscillospiraceae bacterium | reverse complement strand
ACAGCGCGATGACGCGGTGATAACGGGCTTGAACAATGGAATCTCCATCCGGCAGCTATCCAGACTGACCGGAATCAGCAAAGCAGTCATTGAACGAATGGCGAGACGATAACAAGACAAAAGAACCGTCCCCCTGTCCTTCGCATGTGTCGCCTGGCTGATGAAGCTGTATCAGGAAAAGCTTGAGGAGCAGGGATAATTGCTGCCCGTCCTACCCATCTGTACCGCCTGGCGCTGCCCGGTATGAAAGAAGGTCGTGATCGGATATGAATAACAAAGGAAAAGGTTCCGGGCTGGTGCTGATTATTCTCTTGCTTGTTACCCTGCTGATCGGTTATCTTGCCATGACGCAGATGGAGGGGCTTGGCTTTGGAACGACGAATACACAGAAGGAGCAAACCCAGCAGAACGCAATCGAACAGGCGCAGAGCGCGGTGGAAGCGATCAATGACCGCCTTGAGCAGGCAGAGATGGAACCGTGACGCAGGGACCGGTTCTCTTGGCGCTGGACCATCCCATGTGCGGTTTCGTGTCCCTGCATTTCTCGACCAATAACATAGACAGCCATCGAAAGATGGCTGTTTTTACGTGCTGTAGGATTGAAGCATACAGAAAGCCGGATTACGCTTACCTTTCTGAATAGGAAGGGCTCACTTGTAAGACAGTTACACAGTGGCTCATAGTTTAGAAACAGAAACGCAGAGAACCGTCCCCTTGCACTGTGTTACTGAAAATTTTGTGCAATGTCAAGCAAAGTTTTCAGTATTATTGAAAACAAATGCGCGCTAAAGTAAAAGTTTTCAGTTCTTGTTGCGTGCACAGAGCATGGTTTCCCGTGTTGGCGGGTGATTGCTGAGATGCTTTGGAAACCGTCAAAGACACGGGAACTCACCGGCTCATTTTTCGCATTAACCGTCCATTTGTCCTCCAGCTTGATGTTGCGCAGATAGGCATTGTTTGTTATAATATTAGTCAAGAAAAGCTAAAGCTGTTACATTGAAGGAGAATTGACGATGGATTATACTCCTGAAATCGTACAGGTTATTCCACATGAAGATTACACGGTTTCGGTTTACTTCGTTGATGGGAAAATCGTCCGTTACGACGTGAAACCAAAATTGGGAAAAGGCGTGTTCAAAGCACTTGAGGATATAGAAGTCTTTATGGAACGCTGCACAATTATGAATGACACGTTGGCGTGGGACATTGACGGTACGAACGATGCTGCCTCTTGTATTGATATCGATCCTGATTTGCTCTATTCATTGGAGCATGTAGAGTAATTAAAAGCAGGATGAGTGTATCAAGGGGACGCGCAGCATAGGGGACGGTTTCCCGTGAATCGGACCATCCCATGTGCGGTTTCGTGTCCCTGCATTTCTTGACCAACACGTAAACAGCCGTCGAAAGATGGCTGTTTTTACATTCTGCAGGAATGAAGCATACAGAAAGCCGGATTACGGTTACGTTCTTGAATAGGAGGGGCTCACTTGTGAGACAGTTATACAGTGGCTCGTAGCTTAGGAACAGAAACACAAAGAACCGTACCCCGTGTATACTGGGACGCATGAGACCGTCAACAACTCGTTGACAGGAAAGCCTGCTTGATGTATGATCTCTCGGCGTAAGAAACGGAGGAAGAGCAGATGAGTATGGGACTGGTCCTGATGAGCAAACTGATGGCGATGATGGTCATGGTGGTGGTCGGCTATGCGGCCGTCAAACTCCATGTGGTGGAGAGCAAGGACAGCCTCACGCTCTCGCGTCTGACGGTCTACATTCTCCAGCCCTGCCTGATCTGCCGTTCGGTCCAGATCGACCTGACACCGGAACGCCTGAGTGGATTCCTCTGCGCGCTGATCCTGGGGATCGTGACCTATCTCTTCTGGATCGCGGCGCTGGGACTGCTGAAGCGGCCGCTGCGGCTGGACGCGGTGGACCGATGCAACCTGATCTACAGCAACGTGGGAAACCTCGCCCTGCCGCTGATCAACATGATCCTGGGAAGCGAATACGTCTTCTATGCCAGCGCCCTGCAGATCCCCTTCAACCTTCTGATCTGGACCCACGGCAACAGCATCATCAGCGGCGAGCGGCATCTGCATTTCCGGAAGATCATCTTCAATCCCAACATCATCGCCCTTGTGACGGGCGTGCTTCTGGTCCTGCTTCACATCCGTATTCCCGACGTGATCGACACGGCCATGGAGGGCCTGGGAAGCATGGTGGGGCCGTGCTCGATGCTTGTCATCGGCATCGTGATCACGAAAAGCGACCTGCGGAAGATTGTCACCGATGTGCGGGCCTACGGAATTGCCCTCGGCCGGTTGATCGTCATGCCGGCGAGCCTGCTGCTCCTG
Organism: Oscillospiraceae bacterium; assembly: GCA_902789835.1. Next base: position 3,378 of record CADAPN010000129.1, on the reverse strand, counting down.
ATCCTGGCCTCCGGAATTCTCACGCGGCACCCGGAGCTGACACCCGTTTTCCAGGTGTGCTTCATCGCCCTCTGCACGCCGCCGGGCGCCACCGTGTCACAGCTGGCGGTTCTTTACGATAAAAAGGCGTATGAATCCAGCGTCTACAGCGTGTTGAGCATGGCGCTGTGCATCGTGACGATGCCGCTGATGCTTATCGTGTTCCAGGCCCTTTTCGGTTTGTGATTCATAAACGAATTGCCCGGGGGACGGTTTTCCGTTCCCCGGGCAAACTTCATTTCTGCTCTTTCCAACGGCGGTATTGAAATCGCTTCAAAGATTTGTTATACTGACTGTATATACCATTTCTCCCGCTTTGTATGGTGAAGGGAGGTAAAAACAAGATGGACAACGACGTTCTGTTTGCGTTCGGGATGTTTCAGGCCACGTTTCTGTTGCTGGACATCTACATCCTTTCAAAGACTGGCCGGGATATCACGAGAAAGGATGAGCATACCTGGTTCTGTGTGCTGATTGTCACGCACATGGTCTATCTCGTGAGCAACACGGCCTGGACCATGCACGAATACGACCTGCTGGAGCTTCCGCGGGCGGTCCTGATGGTTGTATGTTCGCTGAGCCTCTGGTCGATCATCAACTGCGCGACATCCTTTTTCCTCTTCGTGGTGGAGCGAAAGTCGGTCAAGTTCTTCCAGACGCCGGCCGGACGGATACTCAGACTGCTGCCGGCCGCCATCTCCACGGTTCTGATCATGCTGAATCCCTGGACCGGGCTGGTGTTTACGCTGAACCCGGGGGGCTATTTTGTCCATGAGAGGCTTTATCTTCCGTGCCTTGTGCTTGCAAGTCTCTATCTTCTCGCCGTGGCTGCCGTGGGTGCCGTGACTGCCATGCGGGCGCGCACCACCTTCCTGCGCCGGTCCAATGCCGCGCTCTCCGCCTCGGTGCTGCTGATCCTCCTGTTTATCGTGCTGGACGGCTTCATGAGTAAGGCCTCCATCCTGCCGGCCGCGGTCTTCGCCGTGATTGTGGTGATCTTCATCCTCATGCAGGAGTCAAGCATCAACTCCGACGCCCTGACCGGAATGAACAACCGGCGCAAGGCGGATGAGTATCTGTCGGAACGCCTGACGCGTGTCTCTGACGAGAATCCCCTCTACGTCTATATCGGGGATCTCAACGGCTTCAAGAAGATCAACGATACCTACGGCCATGTGGAGGGCGACAATGCCCTGATCCGCTGCAGTCTTGCCCTGAAGCGCACCATCGGGCGCTACAACGGCTTTGCGGCGAGATTCGGCGGAGATGAATTTCTGATGACCTGGCAGCCGGACGCCGACGCCGATCCGGAAGCGTTGATCCGGGATCTTACGGAGCTCCTCACCGAGCTCTCAAAGGACCTGCCCTATCAGCTTGCCATGACCGTCGGCTACGCGATCTGCAAGGATCCGACCGTCCCGATGAGCGAATGTCTCCGGCGGGCGGATGCGATGCTCTACGAGCGCAAGTCCCGCCTGGGGGTCGGCCGCTGATCCCTTTTCTCCCTGATGAAAAACTCCCCGCCGATAGGCGGGGAGTTTTTGTTTCCTGTTTTATCTCGGCGTGGCTGCCTGGGCTTTGAAGGATTGCTGCGGAGCGGTCACGGTGTAAACGTGCCATAGTCGGCGACGGCCTCGTCGATGGTGATTGCGCCTGTGCCGACAAGGTAACCTGCCCGCCGCAGCTGGATGACCGCGTCATCCGTCAGGCCGAACACTTCCGGCGACAGGACCCGGGATTCCGGGACGGCCCCAAACGCGGCATACATGCTGTCAAAAGACAGGTCTTTCGTCGGCGAGATCAGGCCCTTGTTCTGCGCCATCTCGTTCAGTTCCCGCGTCGTGATGAGAAAACGCATGAATTCGTTGGCCATGTCCAAGTTTGCGCTGTCTTTGTTGACAGAGAACTGCAGATTCGGCATGTCAAGGAAATAAGCGCCGTCATCCGCCATGGGAACCGGGGCAAAGCTGTATGAAAAGGGGCTGGCGATAAACGCCTCGGAACGGCTTTCCCGCTTCTTGGTCCCCGAAACGGCGTCTCCCGAGCAGATCATCATGGGGACGTCCCCTTCAAAGAAGCGAAGGATGACGGCCTCATAGTTGTTTTCAATCTCCGCGCATTGCTCGAGGTCGACGCAGCCGTCGTTCAGGAACTGGACGAGCTTTTCAAGGGCGGGCCGCATATACTCGCCGGCCGATGGTTCAAGCGCGTTGAGCTTTTTGACGGCTTCTTCATCCTGCGCCACGGTTCCGCAGAAGTACGGGTAAAGCGTCAGGGTAAAAAGCGAGGTGAGCTCGTTTTGGGAGAAGCCCATCATCGGGTTTTCATAGCCTTTTTCCCGAAACGCGGCGCACACCTCCACCAGTTCCCGATAGCTTGCGGGAACGCGCAGGCCTTCTTTTTCAAAAAGACTGTTGTTCACAAGCATGCCGTAGGTGTTTGAGAAAACCGGGACCATCGGAAGCGTACCGTCGTCCGTATTCAGAAGAATATTGCTGCGGATGCAGTCCAGATCAAGCCCCAGCGCGGGATCGGCCAGGTTTTCGGCATGATCGATGGAGGCCTGATACTGCGCCCTCCCGTACATCCAGGAGTAATTGACATAGATGTCCGGGGCGTCGTTTCCGTTCAGGACCATTCCGACCATGTTGTTATAGTCGTCAACCTTCGTAAATACCAGCTCCACATTGGGATAATACTCGTTGAATCGGTCAAATTCAGCTTCCAGGGCCTCAAAGTTGTTGTAGCTGCCGGCAACGCTGATATGGCAGCTGACAGAGGGATCCAGAGCCGGCCGGAACCCCTCCGCGGCCCCCTCTGTCTCCGTATCCTGCTTCTCCTGGCCGCAGCCGGCCAGGCCCAGGATCATCAGCACCGCCAGAAACATGCACATCGCCTTTTTCATAACTGTCCCTTTCCCTCCTTGATTCTTCGGATCTCCTTGATCACCAGCTTGATATCCACGGGTTTTGCAATATGTCCGTTCATTCCGGCTTCCAGGCATTCCGTGACGTTTTCGGAGAACGCGTCTGCCGTCATCGCAACAATCGGGATGGAGGCCGCCCAGGGATTCTCCAGGCTCCGGATTGCCCGGGTTGCGTCAAGTCCGTTCATCTCCGGCATCTGGATATCCATGAAGATCAGCTCATAGCTGCCCTCCGCCGCCGTGCGCATCATATCCACGCAGATTCGTCCGTTTTCTGCCCGGTCGGTGGTGATCCCGAACATGGAAAGCAGGGCGGATATGATTTCCCAGTTGATGTCGTTATCCTCGGCCACCAGAATGTGCATTCCCTGCAAATCGGAATAATTGTCCTCCGGCTCCTGAGATTTGGACTC
>CADAPN010000128.1 GCA_902789835.1 Oscillospiraceae bacterium | reverse complement strand
GCAATGCCATCCTGTACGGCGGCCTTCCCGAGGACGAGACCCAGGCGCTGCTTGCGCAGTGGCAGACGGAATGGAACGCCTTTGTGGACAGCTTTGCCGAGGCCGGCTGACGGGACGAACGGGCGTGCAGGCACACGCCTGTTCTGATTTTTCCTGTTGACATTCTGGAACCCCCTCGACTCCGGCGCCGAAATGCGCTATAATAACATGACATTCTATAAGGGAGGTCAATGATATGGAATTGACCGGCAATACTTTTTTCTTCCAGTGGGAGGTTGACCTGATCATCTGGCTGCAGGCACATATGGGCAGCTTTGGGACCTCGTTGGCTTCGTTCTCCGCCTTCGGTGAGGAGCTGGCCTGCGTGGCGGTGCTCGGTTTTATCTACTGGTGCTATGACAAGCGCTTCGGCCGCTTCGTGGGCATGAACGCGCTCTTCGCCCTGGTGCTGAATCCCATGATCAAATGCGCCGTTCTCCGCCGCAGACCGTATTTTGACACGCCCGAGATCAAGTGTCTCAAGCCGATTAAGAAGGACGCGGATATCTTCAACATCGCCGCTCAGGAGTATTCCTTCCCCAGCGGCCATTCCACAAACGCGGTGACCGTCTACGGCTCCATCGCGCTCTATAAGCGGGAGAACAAGGCCCTCACGGTGATCGCCGTGCTTCTCGCGCTGCTGATCGGCGTGTCCCGTTTCTGCCTGGGCGTCCATTATCCCACCGACGTCCTCTGCGGCTGGCTGCTTGGCCTTGCGGTCATCCTCTTTGTTCCCTGGCTGCAGAAGAAGCTCAACAACGACCGCATGCTTTACGCCATGATGCTGCTGGTCACCCTGCCCGGCTTTTTCTACTGCCGCAGTCATGACTTCTTCGAGGGCTATGGGATGCTGCTGGGCTTTGCCCTGGCCATGGAGTTCGAGCAGAAGTATGTCAACTTTGAAAACACTCGCGGCGTGCTCCGCTGCATCCTGCGTGTCGTGGGCGGTGTCGCTGTCTTCTTCGGGCTGAACACCCTGCTGAAAATGCCCTTCAGCCAGGATTTCCTGAATTCCGCCGAGATGGCCTCCCTGCTCGTCCGCACCGTGCGCTACACCCTGGTGGTTTTTGCTGTCCTCGGCGTTTATCCGATGCTTTTCAAGTACACGGCAAAGTGGTTTGAAAAGCCGGAGGAAAACAAAGAGGAAAAGCCGGCGGAAAAACCGGCGGAAAAACCGGCGGAAAAACCGGAGCAGGCGAAAAAGGAGCCCTGACCGCTTTCGTGCGGGACATTTCTCAAATACTGCAGCACACGGAGGAAACTCGCGTTGTATATCATCATTTATGATGTTGGTACCAGCAATGTGAAAACCGGTCTCTTTGACATCGATTCTGAGGTCCGCCTTGTGGCCGGCGCCTCGGCCTCTTATGGGCTTACGATCCTGGATAACGGCGGCGCCGAGCAGGATCCGGAAGAGTGGTGGGCTGCCCTGTGTTCCACCACGCGCGAGGTGTTTCGCAAAACGGATGTCAGCCCCGGGGATGTTCGGGGCATGGCCTTCTGCTCACAGATGCAGAGCACGGTTCTCGTCGATGAACACGGCACCGCGCTCCGGCCCGCGATGAACTATCTTGATCAGCGGGGCGTCAAAGAGTTCAGGGACTGCATGGGCGGCGGCCTCATCCGGACGGCCGGCTGCGATGCGCTGAAGCTTGTGCGGAATCTGCGCGTGAACTGTGCCGCGTCCGCCAGTGTCAAGGACCCGGTCTGGAAGTACAAGTGGGTCGAGAACAACGAGCCCGATGTCTTTCGGAGGGTCTATAAGTGGCTGGATGTCGGCGATTATCTCACCTCGCGCTGCACCGGCAGGATCGCAATGACCGCCGATTCCGCATTCGCGACCTTCCTCTATGACACACGCAAAGGAAAAGAGGGCTGGAACAAAGGCCTTCTGAAGATGTACGGCGTAAAGCCCGAGCATATGCCCGAGATTATCGAATGCACGGATCTGGCCGGCGGTCTGACAAAAAAGGCGGCGGAGGAGCTCGGCCTTCCGGAAGGGACCCCCGTATACGGCGGCGGCGGGGATGTGACCTTTGTCAATCTCGGTGCCGGAAGCGCAAGGCCGGGCGACACCCATATCTATGTCGGCACCTCCGGCTGGGTTTCGACCTTCATGGATCATCAGACGGTTGATGTAAGCGCGATGATCACCGGCGCGCTGTCGGCCAAACGCGGTTATTATAATTATTATGCCGAGCTGGAGACCGCAGGGAAGTGCTTTGAATGGGTCATGGATCATCTTGCCCTGGATGAGGTCGGCGTTTTTCTGGAGCCGATCAAAGTGACCGATATAGAAGGCAAGTATCGAAGCCTCTATGATTATCTCTCAGACGAAGTCAGCAAGGTCCCCCCGGGGGCAAACGGCGTGATCTTTACCCCCTGGCTCCACGGCAACCGCAGCCCCTTTGAGGACTCCCGTGCCGGCGCGATGTTTTTCAATATCCGCCTGGAGAACGGGAAACGGGATATGCTTCGCGCCGTTCTCGAGGGCATCTGCTATCACCTGCGCTGGCTGCTGGAATGTGAGGCGAAGAAGGTGCAGACCTCCGATCCGATTCGTTTTGTCGGCGGCGGCGCGCTCTCGCCGCTTACCTGTCAGGTGCTGGCCGACATTACCGGCCGGACGATCGAGACGATCGACAACACCCAGTCCGTCGGCGCCATGGGCGCTGCCCTGACCGTTGCGGCAGGCATCAGGGGGGTTGACGTGCTCGAGCTTTCCTGCCGGCTTGTAAAGGCAAATCACACCTACATCCCCGATCCCGGGAACAAAGAGATCTATGAGCGCAATTATCAGGTGTTCAAAAGGCTCTACCGGGACAACGCCGCCGCCTTCCGCATGCTGAATTCCTAGCCTTCGGTCCATCCGCTCCCCAAAAAATATTTCTCTCGCTGTTCGGACAACCGAACAGCATTTTTTTTATTCCACCGGAAAAAAACCATCTCCCGGAAAGATTTTGTGGTATAATACAGATTTAGGATGTTGTTATCTGAAAACAGAGAGGTGACAGAAGGTGGCAGATAAGCTGAGAAAGAACACGCTCATGCAGCTGCAGGTCAGCCTGCCCAAAAAGATTCTTATAACGACAGCGATTATGGCTGCCCTGATCCTGTTTGTGTTTTATGGCAATGTTCCCAATCCGAATATGATTCTGATCGCGGGCCTTGTCCTGTGCTCCGCGTTGTTCGGATACGGCGGCGGGATTACGGCGGCCGTGATCATGTTCGGCTATACCCTGTTCTTTTTCTCCACCGATCACAGCTTTACGCAGTTCACGCCCCAGAATATGCAGAAGGTCATTGTTTCCCTGATCGGCATCGCTGCGGATATGCTGCTTGTCTGCGAGCTGAAAAGGGCGGAGATCCGTGAGTTCAAGAGCGTGAATGAACTGAATGCTGCATTGGGAAGCGAAGCCGCTTCTCTCAACACCATTCACGAGATGCTCGGGTCAGGCAAATGGTCCATGGACTTCGATAAAGAGGGTGTGATGGTCAGGGTCAACTGGAGCGACGAGTTCCGGCGAATGCTGGGCTACCAAAGCCGGGAGGACTTTCCGGACGTTCTGGAATCCTGGTCCGACCTGCTGCACCCCGACGACAAAGAACGGGTGCTGAAGGCGTTTCACGACACCCTCTCCGACTACACAGGTCAGAAGACCTATGACGTGGAATACCGTCTGCTGACGAAGAACAGAGGCTACCGCTGGTACCGGGCTGTGGGCAAGCCCATACGCCGCCCCGACGGCTCTCCCGTCACCTACGTCGGGGTCTTTATCGACATCACGGAACAAAAGGAGACCGCACAGAATCTCTCTGAGGCCAGGCGGATGGCAGACATCGACCCCCTCACAGGGGCAAAAAACAAAAACGCATACATTCAGTGGGAGAAAAGGATCAATGCCGCCATTGAGAAGGGAGAACAGGAACCCTTTGCGGTGGCAGTCTTCGACATCAACGACCTGAAGAAAGTCAACGATCTCTATGGCCACAAGGAAGGGGATGCCTGCATCCGGGCAGCCTGTAAAAAGATCTGTACCGTCTTCAAGAAAAGTCCGGTCTTCCGGGTGGGAGGCGATGAGTTCATCGCCATTCTCTCCGGCGAGGATTACCGCGTCCGGAAGGAGCTGATGAATCAGATCAATGCCGTTCCCTCCGACCGTTCCAAGATCCGATTGGGAGGGATCGTGTCCGCCGGCATGGCGGAATACGACAAGGATAGACATCCTTCTCTTCTGCAGGTCGCCGAAGAGGCCGACAAGGCCATGTACGAGCGAAAGCAGCGCATGAAGGAGGCTTTCTCCCCGGATTCTGAGCCGTCCGAGAGTGATCTGCAGCCGCAGGTCATCCCCGCGATCAACGTGCGCAAGGCCGTTCTGATCGCCGACGACATCGAGATGAACCGCGAGATCCTCGGCGACCTGCTCGAAGAGGATTATGACATTTTCTACGCCGCGGACGGCGTCGAGACCCTGCAGGTGCTGCGCGACCACGCCGGAGAGATCGACCTTGTCCTCCTCGACCTGATCATGCCGAACATGTCCGGCCGCGAGGTGATCGCCGAGATGCAGGTCGATGAAGACCTGATGTCGATCCCGGTGATCATCCTGACCGTGGATCAGGAGGCGGAGCTTGACTGCCTGCGCATCGGCGCGATGGACTTCATCCCCAAGCCGTATCCGGATATTGAGATCGTCAAAGCCCGTATCGCCAAGTGCATCGAGCTGTCCGAGGACCGTGACCTGATCCGCCACACGGAGCGCGACAAGCTCACGGGACTGCTGAACAGGGACTATTTCTTCCGCTACGTCTCCCGCCTCGACCATATCTACAAAGACACGACGCTGGACGCCGTCGTCTGCGACGTGAACCGCTTTTACGCGATCAATCAGCAATACGGCAGGCAATTCGGCGACCGTCTGCTGAGCGCCATCGGCGCTGCCCTGCGGAAGCTGGCGCGGCAGACCGGCGGCATCGGCTGTCGGCAGGGCAGCGACACCTTCCTGCTGTACTGTCCCCATCAGCAGGATTATGCGTCTTTGCTGCGGCAATTCACCGCCGACGTATTTGCCGACAAAGAGATGGCGGACAGGGTCAGCCTGCGCTTCGGCGTCTTTGTAAATGCGAAGCGTGAGCCGGATCCGGAAGAGCGCTTCGCCCGTGCATCCGCCGCGGCGGAAAGAATAAAGGACGATCCCGATACGGTCTGCGGATACGACGGCGAAACCTGATCATGCCCTCCGCGGCGCGCATCGGAAACTGACAGGCGAAAAACGTGGGAATCGGGGAAGAAAAATGAAAGCGAACAATAAGGGAATCTCGATAAAAAGAAAACAGCAGTCGATGGATGCGCTGCTGAACAACATGCCCGCCATGAGCTTCACAAAGGACGCGGAGACCGGCGTCTATCTGGCCTGCAACCAGGCCTTCGCCGATTACGCGCATGTGAAAAGCCCGGAGGACGTCATCGGACGGACGGACGCGCAGATCTTTCATCCTGCCGCCGCGGCGCATTTTATGGAGCGCGACCGGATAGCGCTGTCCATGGACGAGCCCTATGTTTACTCTGAGGATGTGGCCGAGCGGAACGGCGTCATGCGCCATTTTCAGACGACGAAGATCAAATTCGTCGATCCCGAGGAGCGCCTCTGCGTTCTGGGCATCTGCATGGATGTGACGGATACCATCGCCAAGACCCAGGCGGATGCCATGATCACCGCCATGGCGGCGGATTACCGCTGCGTTTACTACGTCAACCTTGACAAAGACGACGCCGTTTGCTATCGGGATGATCCCACGGATCCGAGTCAGACGCCGGCGGGCATCCATTTTCCGTTCCAGGAACGCATTGCCTGGTATGCCGAGAACTGCGTTACCGATCTGTATCGGGAGGGCTTTTTGGACTTCGCCGACCCCGACAACATCCGTGAGCGCCTTTCCACCCAGCCGATTATCGCTTACCGCTATCTGGCGAAGCGCGGGGACAGAGAGTACTATGAGATGATTCGCGCCGCCGGCGTCCGCCGCGCGGAGGAGCGCGAC
>CADAPN010000127.1 GCA_902789835.1 Oscillospiraceae bacterium | reverse complement strand
AACCGACCCTCTGCGTGAAAGCTTTTTCCCCCAGAATTGGACCATCTTCTTTTGGGCCTATTGGATGGTCTGGGCCGTGGCCTCGCCTTTCTTCATGGGCAGCATCAGCCGCGGCCGCACCGTAAAGCAGGTGATTCTAGGTACCTATGTATTCGGCGTCATGAGTACGCTGATTTCGTTCATCGTCCTCGGTAACTACGGTCTTGGCCTTCAGATGCACGGGACCTTCGACGTGCTCGGATTTTTTGAAGAATGCGGTGGGGATTTGTATGCCACCGTTATCGCGATCATTCAAACCCTGCCCGCGTGGAAGCTGGTCCTAGTGCTGCTGATTGTATCGATGATTGCTTTTTACGCCACATCTTTTGACGGGATCACGATGGTTGCCTCGCAGTACAGCTATCTTCACCTGAAGAGCGGCGCAGATGCCGGACCGAAAATGAAGCTTTTCTGGGCTATCCTGCTCATTATGCTTCCCATCGCACTGATCTTCAGCGAGGGCTCGATGAACAACCTGCAGACCGTCAGCATCATTGCCGCTTTCCCTCTCGGGATCGTTATCCTGCTTATTATCTCGAGCTTCATCCGCGACGCTCAGAACTATCTGAACGAACTGTCATCTGCTACTTGCTGACCGCCAACTATAACGATAGAAGAGGATCGTTCCTCTGTTGAGAGACGATCCTCTTCTATGTATTGTTATGCTGTTTTCTCAGGCTCAGATCTCTGCGCCATCGCTGCCGTAGGTATGGCCGTCAATGGTGACGTTGCGGGCCATGTGACCGTCGCCGTAGAAGTAATACCACTTTGCGTCGATCTGCCTACGTCCGGTCACCATCCAACCCTCTGCCGGGTTGGTGGTTTCCTGGAAATAATACCATTCTCCGCCAATTGATTGCCAGCCCTGCATCTGCCGGCCGTAGGTGCCATCATGGTTCGGATTTAGATAGAACTTCTTACCGCCCAGCTCGAACCATCCACCGCCGTGCATCGCGCCGTATGTCCCCTCTTTGGATGTGTTCAGATAGTACCAGATGTTGCTGCCGCTCGGGTTTTCGATCCAGCCTGTCTGGCAGGCACCGGTTGTCGGATCCAGATAGTACCATTCACCTTTGATCATCTGCCAGCCAAAACGCATAGCACCGTAGTTGCCGTCATGATTCGGGTTAAAGTAGTACCATACGCCGTCAAGCATCTGCCAGCCGCCTTGCAGCGCGCCGTCCGCGTTAAAGTAGAAACGCTGTCCGTCGATGTTCTGGAAGCCGGTCACCATGACGCCGGCCGGGGTGCTGGACGGATTCAGATAATACCACTTCTTATCGATCAGTTGCCATCCCGTCACAGGGTTGCCGTTGGTATCATACCAATGCCATTTGCCGTTGGTATCCTTGCCCCACTTGCCCGCAGTTCCGGCGGTACTCTGGTTGCCGGCACCGATCCACTCACCATTGGCTTTGAAGGACTGAGTCCCGTTCGGGTTGTTCGGAGTGCCGTCCGCCAAAGTTGCCGGCACATTGAAGACGCCGGTAACCATTTCGCCGATGGGGTTTGTATCATCACGCAGATAATACCACTTGCTCCCCTCACGGAACCAGCCGGTTGCAATTGTACCGTCATCGTTCAGATAATACCACTTATTATTCTGTTTGATCCAGCCTTTTCCGTTCAGTGCGCCGTTTGATTTGAAATAATAGGTTTTCGGAGCGTTGATGCCGTTTTTCGTCACAGGTACAAGCTGGAAGCCAGTTACCATCTGACCGGTTGTCGAAGTCTGCGGATTACCGCTGCCGTTTTTCGGAGTCAGGTAATACCAGCTGCCATTCCACTCCAGCCAGCCGGTCTTCATATTACCATTCTTATCGAAATAATACCACTTGCCTCCGACTAATTCCCATCCGTTCTTGACCATAGTTCCATCTGAACGGTAGAAATGCCAGCCGCCTCCAGGGTTGCCATTGGGATCAAGCTCCTGACGGAAACCGGTAACAAGACCCATCGGGTTCTGTCCAATCTTACCGCCAATCAGGGCACCGGTTGAATCAAACGTATAATAGGTACCGCCAATCATTTCACTGCGGCCTTCAACCATGCTGCCTTCCTTATCCGGAATACCGTCTGCAACTGCTACTTCCAGTGGCCGCAGATAATAGGTTTTGCCGTTAACAGTCAGCCAGCCGGTCACCATCGCACCTGTCGTCGGATCGAGATAATACCAGTAGCCGGCCGACTTCAACCAGCCTTTAACTTTGGCTTGGTTTTTAATATAGAACCACTTGCCATCAGAAGACTGTTGCCATCCGTTCCGGAAGAAGTTCAAACCGCCGTCATTTACGCCGCTGTACGCAGGCTGCCAGACACCGTTATCATCATAAAAACGATTGTTTCTCCACCCGGACTGACGGGCACCGGTTGCCGGATCAAGATAATAATACTTGCCGTCAATCAGGTGATGCCCATCCTGAACCATTCTTCCATTCTCATCAAAGTAAAACCAAAAACCGTTATAGGCGACCCAATTCTCACGAACCATGACACCATTCAAATAATAGTACCACGCTCCGTTCTTCTGTACCCAGCCATTGCTTGAAGTGGTTGTTGCCGAAGCTTTCCAGGTCAGACGCCCTCCAAAATCAGCTCCTGCCGGATTATTGATAGGGTTCAACAGTTGATTCCAACTGTCATTGTCAACCGGATAATATACAGTCGCCTTGACATTCTGAAATGCATTTGTTTCAATGAGTCCGGTTGTATAATTCCCAGTAAATACAATGGTTTTCAGCGAATTACAGTTTGCAAAAGACTGAGATCTGATGAGCTGTATATTCGCCGGAAATGTAACAGAGGTCAAAGCTGTGCAGTCAGCAAAAGCATTCGCACTGATCGTTGCCGCACCTTCCGGCAAATAAAGCTCAACCAGCCCGGTACAACCCTGGAAAGCACCTGCATCAATAATCTGAATACCATTCGGCAGAATGACAGATGTCAACCCGGAACAGTTTGAAAACGCCCCCTGGCCAATATACACCAAAGACTTAGGCAGAATAATAGCCGACAGTTTCGGGCAGTTCATGAAAACCGTATCCATGATCTGTGTGGCGCCTTCTTCAATAACAAGTGTCTTGATTTCTGCCTTCGTTGCAAGTACATCATCCTGAGCAAAGTTGTAACCGCCGGTAAAGGACCACTGGGACATTGGTAGAATACTTCCAGTACCGTTGATTACCAGTTCACCATCATTGTAAAGGACAAACTCCAGTCCGGCACCGCAGGTACCGGATGATTGGATGCTGCCTGCCGCAGAGGCCGACAGAGGGAACAATGCCATGCACATCAGCAAGCATAGTACCAGTGCCAAAATCCTTCGTGTGGATTTCATTGTAAAAACCACTCCTTTTCTGTCCAAGCTGCGATGACTACAAAAAAGTAACGGCTAGTCATCACAATGTAACATTATTGTAATCGGTATTATAAGCATTGTAACTGCCAATGTCAAGAGGTTTTTCGAAAGCTTAATATTTTTTCAGAATTAGAAAAAGCTCCCTGCTCCTTTGACCTTTAAAGAAAGTATTAAACAGTAATTTCTTAAGAAATCTTAATACTCTTAAGTTGTCTTAAGATTCTCACCCCTGATTGTCGCCGCTGTCGGTGCCATGCAAAGTATAATGTAATCGAAATATTCTTTGGTTTCTATATTGTAACCTTTTGTTGACTTTTTGGTTCTTTGATGTTACAATCTGTCTCGCTGAAATAATACTCGGAAAGAGGTTTTTTCCATGAATAAGAAAACCATGTTTTCTATGCTGCTCTGCCTAGTGCTCTGCGTCTCGCTGTTTACCCTGCCGGCCTTCGCCGACAAAACCGTGATTGTGATCGGCGGCCCCGTCGGGCAGACCCAGTCCGGCAGTATCGCCGCTCAATCGCCGCTTAATTCTGTTTCTTCCATCAACAACTCTGGTGCCGTCATCGTTGCCGGAACGGGCAGCGCATCGGTTCAGACAGCTTCTTCAGCAGGTACAGCCTCACTCGGTTCTGTCATTGTCATGCCGAACGGTTCGGTTCAGAAGGTCTCCTCTCAGCCGGTGCAACAGACCCAAACAATCGAACAGGCTCGGGCACTGACGGTCACACAGCCCCAGAGCAGTGTACCCGGACAAGGAATTCTGATTTCCTCTGCCCAGGCACAGACGGCTGCGTCATCTGCCCCTGCCGTCGTCATGGAACAGAGCAGCGCCGCTCAGACTCTGGCAACAGCGCAGGCCATCGACGGTCTGGCAGCCGAGCTTCTAAAACAGATTAACCAGAAACGTACAGCGAACGGGTTTTCCACGCTCAGCTATTCTGCAGATCTGCAGGCCAGCGCCGACATCCGTGCGAAGGAAAGCATACAAAACTTTTCACATCTGCGCCCGGATGGACGCGGCTGTGAAACCGCTGTCACAGTCGACTATACGGTCACCGGGGAGAATCTGATTCAGGTGACCAGCGAGTTTGCGACAGCCGACATCATGATGGACACTTGGATGAACTCCCCTACCCATCGCAACAACATTCTTCTCCCGTCCTTCACCAAGATGGCCGTCGGCATTTATGTATCCAACGGGACAACTTACGTCTCAACCGTCTTCGTCGGATAATGTCCGCCAAATAGAAAGACCCGCGCCGATTGGCGCGGGTCTTTCTATTTTTCGATGAACTTTCGCTTCAGAAAAGCGCTTCCTTTTTTCAGCCAGTGCTGGGATTCCATGTGGATAACGGGACACTCGCAGTACAAAACCCCTTCTGTCTCAATCCAGACATCCAGCAAGCGCTCCGCCACAAAGCCAAAGACACGCTGATCATAGCTGCTGTATTCGGAAATATCCAGCTTCGCTTCCAATTCCGCCAGAACGCCGAACAACCAGGTGCAATAGGCATCCAGGGTTTCCCGCCTCATAATGAACATGTTGAAGCGGTGCCCAGTTGTACGGCCCAGGGTTCGGTCAAAAGCGGGGACATAGGACGGGCACCGCGTCTTCAGGATGGCCCGGACAGCAAGCAGATCCTCCTCATGATGGGCATGGGCATACTGACTCCATCCGGTTTCAATATAATAATTTCTTTTTTTCGGAAGAACCACCGGTGCCTTCAAGAGCAGCTTTTCAGCCTGCTCTCCGGTCAGAATCCGATCCCATCTGCTGCCGAAGCGTCTGCCGGCGAAATAGCGGCGGTAATGGCAGAGCCCAAGCGCATCCGCATCCAGATTCTTCCATGCCCAGTACAGGCAGGTCAATTCACAGTAGTTTGGGTTTTTTTTGCTTATGTTTTCGCCACTGTCATCGCCCGTGAATCCAAGGGGCTCATGCAGCGCGCTTCCCGCCTGCACCGGCAGATACACAGGATCCTGCGGCATAGAGTAGGGTTTGTGTGCAGCAACGACAATCCGTATTTTCATTCGTCTGCTCCGTTACCAACAATCTGTCAGGGGCAAGAGTGCGGCAGATCAGCGATTGCCGTACATACGTTCGTAGTAGTTTTGATACTCGCCGGAGATGATCGGCTGCCACCAGGATTCGTTCTTCAGGTACCAGTCGATGGTCTTTTCAATGCCGTCGGCGAATTTCGTCTCGGGCAGCCAACCAAGCTCGTTATGGATCTTGGTGGGGTCGATGGCATAGCGCAGGTCGTGGCCCTTGCGGTCGGTGACGTAGGTAATGAGGCTTTCGGGCTTGTTCAGGCGCCTGCAGATCAGGCGGACGATCTCGATATTCTGCATCTCGTTATGGCCGCCGATGTTATAGACCTCGCCCACGCGGCCGTTTCGCATGACAAGGTCGATGG
>CADAPN010000126.1 GCA_902789835.1 Oscillospiraceae bacterium | reverse complement strand
GTATCAGACCGTGTCCGAAAAACAAACCGGCATTCCAGCCGGTCTGCTCCCCGCCCGCGCGATATACGCGTGGAACGAAAGGCTTCAGCCGCCCGATTGCGTACCGGCGAACCGGTACCGGACATACTCCACGGAAGTTACCTCACCTTGTGAGCAATCTCCCGCTTCAACGCATACGTATGCTCTTCGCACACGCTCAATTAATATACCAGCAGCACAGAAAAAAGTCAAGCAAAAATTTCGTGCAAAACGTAGAAATTTCGCTTGACTTTTTGTGCAATTTGTATACGTTGCTTTGTGTCAGCTTGAGAGCCTTTTCCGTCCCCTGTCCGGGTAAATCAGCCGGTTCACTGCCCGGACCAGAAGGACAAGCACCCAGGCCGCCGCAATGCTGAAGAAGAAGGCAAAGGTGACACGGACCAGTTCCGGCGTTTCATTGGGCATCCACTTGTCAATATAATAGTATCCGAACTTGACGCCGTCCACATGGACCAGGAACCACTCATACGAGAAGCCGTCAACCCAGAGGAACACCGGGCGGATCACATGCTTCCCGCCTGTATAGAGCAGCAGCGCCGCCGCCGTGTAGCCGATCAGGGCCGGCACGTCATTGAACGCCTGCCAGTATCCGCCCAGCCTGATCATCACGGCCGCAAGCCCAAGCCCGCAGACCGCCGCCACAAGGAGGCTCCATACCGGCAGGTGCAGGGTATCATGACTCATGAGATAATCCGCGACGGCCATACCGAGGACGAATTCCCAGAGATACTGGAAGCAGAAGCTTCCCCAGATCCGGAAGTTCTCCAGGCCGCTTGCATGCATCGCAATCCACCAGACCACGCTCACCGCGCAGCCGCCAAGGAGGACCGTGCGCATCGAGGTCTTCTCTCTCAGCCTGCAAAGCGGAAGAAACAGGAGATAGAGCTGGATAATCGTCGAGATGAACCAGAACTGCAGCCCGAAGGAGAGAATGTATTTCTCAAAGAACATTTTATAAAGGAAGACATGACTCAGCAGGTATTCCAGCTGGGTTTTGTCATCCACGCCCCAGTGCGGGAGGAAGAAGTGGATCACCAGGAAGATCAGATACGGAACATAGATCTTCAGGAAACGCTTCTTCATGAATTCCCCGAATTTCATCGGTCTGTGAAGATAGCTGAGATACAGTCCGAGGCCGGAGCAGAAGATGAAGACATGCCCTCCCGTTCCGCCCAGAGAGGACGCCGCACGCAGCCAGTCGGGGATCTGCCCTTCATGCCAGTAGACCTGAATGACATGCATTAGAACCACCGTGGTAATCGCAAATCCGCGGAGGAACGAAATTTCTTTATATTTACGGTATCCGCCCTGTATGTTCAGCATCCTCATCTCCCGTCTGATCCTGTATCTTTTCGCGAACTACATCATGCCGCAAAGAGCACTGTTAAGCCGCATAAACTCAAAAAAGAAGCTCTGCCTTTCGGCAGAGCTTGGTGGGGGAAGGTGGATTCGAACCACCGAAGGCATCGCCAGCAGATTTACAGTCTGTCCCCTTTGGCCACTCGGGAATTCCCCCATGTTTAATTGGAGCTGGTGGACGGACTCGAACCCCCGACCTGCTGATTACAAATCAGCTGCTCTACCGACTGAGCTACACCAGCATTCGCAAGGTCAGCAGCCATCATCCAGCCGCCCGGTTATAATAGCAGAAACCCCCTCGTTTGTCAACTCTTTTTTTCATCACTTTTTCGAGCTGTCCCCCTCCGTTCCTTCCGGAAGGATTCCGTAGCCCACAATTCTGCCGGCGTCCCGGACATAATCATATTCGTATTCCTTGACCACGGGTTCGCGGTTGCCTTCCACGGTACGCATGATGCTTCCCTCTACTTCCGTGACGATTCCCACATGATCCGCCCTGCCGTTGTCCCAGTCGAAGAACACGATGTCCCCGGGGGCCGGCGAATGGCTCAGCGCATCCTCAAACAGTCCCTTGTGCTTCAGGACATCCACCCAGTTGACTGTCCCGCTGTCATAGGGGAAGGCCTCATCCGGGATGCCGGCGTAGTACAGGCAGAAGGAGACAAACATCGCGCACCAGGCCCCATAGGGGTAGCCGTACCAGGCGCCGTATCGGTTATAGTGGCCGCCGTGGAACTCTCCCCCGATGGCGATGTTGGTTTTGCTCTCGGTGTAGCCCAGCTGGCTTTTCGCCACCGCAACAAGGTCCCTGCGGGGATCTCCGGTCAGTTCGACTTCCCGCAGCGTCGCTTCCCAGTCCTCCGCCGTCTCCAGATCGGTATCGGGTTCGCTGACGATCGTCTCATTTCCCGTTTCCCCGTCCACTTCCACGATGACCCGCCGGAAGCACTCGGGCCCGTGCACATGCTCTTCGAGCTCCGGCTGACCGCAGATCAGTTTTCCTTCCCCGTCATAGCAGTCGCCCGTATGGGTATGCAGCTCCAGCTGACCGCAGATCAGCTTTCCGCCGGCGTCGTAACAGCTCTCGCTGTGAACATGGGGCGGAATCACCGGCAGATCACATCTCCGCTCGTAATAAGCGTCGAAGCAGTCGGAATTGTGGACATGAACCGCGTATCCGGCATAGCCCTCCCCCGTCTTCGGCTCATAGCGGCAGTCAAAAACATAGTCGACCCGGTACAGGCTTTCGGCCCGGGCGGTTGCACCGGGCATCAGGAGGCAGGCCAGGGCGGTCAGGCCGCAAAGCGCCCTGACGATTCCTCTGTGCCGGAACAATCTGTTCTTCATTTTCTGCTCCTCCCCGGTTTCGGAACGGGGCGGAAGCCTCTTTGGCTCCTGCCCCGTCCCTCTGTTGTCATCAGACTTCTGTCCGCTTCGCAGGCTTCAGACTTCGATCAGCTCGTACTCCCTGCTTCCGAAGCCCAGCTCCGCCGCCGCCTCGATCGTGTGAACGCCGTTTCTGCTCTCGACGCGCTCGGTGAAGTGGGCGCGGCCGGGATCATCAGAGCTGTAGATCAGGTCGATGCAGGCCTGGTCGATCGCCACCGGGTCCAGAGAAGCCAGGATGCCGATGTCCTTCATGCAGGGCGGTTCCGCCACGTTGACGCAGTCGCAGTCCACCGAGAGATTCTTCATCACGTTGATAAACGCAATCTTTCCTTCAAAATGCTTCACCACCGAAGACGCGGCGTCAGCCATGGCCTCGGGGAACACGACCTTGTCCGCATGCACGTCCCAAGCGTCAAAGTTGCTGTCGCTCTTTCCGCCGGAGTGGATCAGCGCCTTGCCGGCACGGCTGGCGCAGCCGATGGAGAGCTGCTTGAGCGCGCCGCCGTAACCGCCCATCGGGTGTCCCTTGAAATGGGCCAGCACCTGCATCGAGTCATAATTCTCGATGTCCTTGCCGAGACGGTTTTCCTTCAGGATCTTTCCGTTCGGGATCGGCCAGATCACGTCCGGGCCTTCGGCATCCATCAGGTCCACATCGAAGTACTTGTTCCATCCGTGATACTCGATGAGCTGGCGATGGGATTCGGTGTAGTCACGGACGCCGTTGTTGAACTTGCTTCCGTAAGCCGTGTTGCACTCGACGACCGTTCCCTTGACGCGCTCCACCATCGGCTTCCAGAAGTCCGGACGCAGGAAGTTCTGGTTCCCCTTCTCGCCGGAGTGCACCTTCACGGCCACCTTTCCCGGAAGCTCAATGCCGAGCTTCTCATACATCTTCACAACGATTTCCGGGCTGATCTCCTTGCTGAAATACACTTTTGCTTTGGTCATTTTGGTCATTCCTCTCCTGTTTTCGCATCCTTTTCATTGATAAAACGGACTTGTGCTATTATTTTAATAGAAGAGCGCCTGTTTTGCAACCGGAAATAATTTCCTCTTTCCCGGTTCCGGTCCGATCCGGGCAATGCAGATGTTCAAAGATCTCCGCCTACTGTTCCCGAAATGTTATGGAAACCAAAAATTGACGCAAATTTGTAACCGGGTGTCTCCTTTCCTCGGAAGGTTTCGCTTCAAAATGCGGCAATTTGGCCGAAATTGAATCAGAGGCCTGTCGAAAACTCTGTTGAAACTGTCAATAACTTTTCTTCATGCATCCTTGATCCGTTCAATTATGTAACCCCGGGGCAGGTTTCGCTGACCGAAAATGCCAATATCTCTCCCCTCGCCCTCTCTGATTTCGCTCGGATTCGGTGAAAAAAGAAAACTGTTGACGAAAAGCCTCGCTTGTGGTAAGATAACTGAGCTTTCTGAGGAAATGCTGGATTAGCTCAGCCGGTAGAGCGCCTGATTCGTAATCATGAGGTCGCGAGTTCGAATCTCGCATCCAGCTCCAAAGTCGCCGCAGATTCGTCTGCGGCGATTTTCAAAAGCCGGTGTGATGGAATGGTAGACGTGACGGACTCAAAATCCGTTGGGCTAATCCCCCGTGTGGGTTCGAGTCCCACTACCGGCACCACAGCCCCTGATTCTTAAAGAATCAGGGGCTGTTCTTTTATTTTCCGGTCTCTATTTACTTTTGCCAAACCCGCTCAGGATCCCCTGGACCAGTGAGTTTGACAGCGGCATGAAGAAGTCCGCCACAAAGCCCACCAGGAAGGCGCAGATGACGGTTCCGATGCCGACTTTCCCGCCCAGGAGGAATCCCACCAGAACAAACAGCGCGTCTGTCGCGACACGGGTGATGCCGAAGCGGATTCCGCTCTTCTCGCTGATCACCACCGCCACCAGATCGTTCGGTCCGGTCCCCGCCTCCGAGCGGATGACGACGGTCATGCCGAAGGCCAGGATCACACAGCCCAGGACCAGCACCGGGATCTTCACGGGCAGGCTCGCACCGCCTATGTTCAGGCTTTTCAGGAGCCAGGAAAAGAAGTCAATGATCGGCCCCCCGCAGAACATGCAGATCAGGGTTCCGGCCTTGACATAGTGCCGGTCCACGATCAGGAGAATCAGAATGATCAGGAAGCTGACCGCCATGTGGACCGTTCCGTGGGTCAGGTTCCAGCCCGCATTCTCGATCAGCTGCCGCAGGCCCTGAATCAGCACGTTGAACGGGTCGGCCCCCAGGTCCGAGAGCAGGAACAGCGTCACCCCCAGGTGCGCAATCGTAAGGCCGATGAACAGGATCACCAGCCGACAGGCAAATTCCCGATAGTCTTTTTTTCTTTCGTTCATGTTGTCTGTCCCCTTCTCGTCCGTCTTACAGATATCCGTTCTCGCGCAGGGAGTAGTAGTCCTCTCCCGAGACGATCAGGTGATCGAGCAGCCGCACACCGATGGTACCGAGGGCCGTCTTCGCCGCTTCGGTCGCGTCCAGGTCTTCCCGTGAAGGCGAGAGGGTTCCGCCGGGATGGTTGTGGGTCAGGATCACGGATACCGCCTTGCTGATGACCGCGGTCTCCACGATCTTGCGCACCGGAAAGTGCACTGCGTTCACGTCGCCCTTTGCGACCTCCTCACGCTTTACGATCTTCCCTCTCGCATTGAGGCAGAGAATGCGCACGCTTTCGTCCGCCTGGTTGCGGTACATCGCGCAGCAGGCTTTCCCCGCATCCAGGGTGCTTCGGATATAGGTAAGTTCCCTGCCCTTCTCTTTGTGGTAGCGGTTCTCGATGCCCTTGACGAGCGTAAGAAGCGTGGCCGCCGTGTCCCTTACCCGCGGAATATCCGCCCCGATGATCTCATCATAGCTGGCGTCCAGGACTTCCGGCAGACTGCCGAAATGCGCGATCAGCTGTTTGGCCATTTCCTTCGTATCCCTTTGAGGCGTCGCAAACTGCAGCAGCAGCTCAAGAACCTCATAATCCTGAAGGCTGTCCATGCCGTGCTCAAGATAGCGGTCTCTCAGCCGCTTCCGGTGATCTTTCATCTGCGCTTTCTTTTCCGGATCCGTCTCCGTCACGCGGCCGTCTGTTTTTTTCGCCTCTTTTTC
>CADAPN010000125.1 GCA_902789835.1 Oscillospiraceae bacterium | reverse complement strand
CGCGCTGGAGGAGCCCGGCTATATTTATGCCCGCCTCGGGAACCCGACCTGCGCCGCGCTGGAAGAGACCTTCGCGAAACTCGAAGGCGGCGAGGCCTCCATCGTGACCGTCTCCGGCATGGGCGCCATCACCGCGACCATCTGGACGAACATCTCCGCCGGAGAAGAGATCGTCGCCGACAAGACCCTCTACGGCTGCACCTTCGAGTTCTTTGAGCATCATCTGAGCCGCTTCGGCGTCAAGGTCCACTTCATCGAGATGACCGATGAGGCGCAGCTTCGCGCCGCCCTCAACGACAAGACCAGAATCGTCTATCTCGAGACCCCGGCCAACCCGAACCTGAAGATCACCGACATCGAGAAGACCGCGAAGATTGCCCACGACTTCAACCCCGCCATCAAGGTCATCTGCGACAACACCTTCTGCTCCCCCTATATCCAGCGCCCGCTGGAGCTGGGCGCCGACATTGTTGTCCACTCCGCCACCAAGTACATCAACGGCCACGGCGACCTTCTGGCCGGCTTTGTGGTCAGCGATGCCGAGACCATTAACCAGATCCGTCTGGTGGGCATCAAGGACATGACCGGCGCCTTCATGCCGGCCAACGAGGCCTTCCTGGTGGCCCGCGGCCTGAAGACCCTGGAGATCCGGATGCAGCGTCACTGCGAAAACGCCATGAAGGTGGCGCAGTATCTGAAGACCAACGACAAGGTGGAAAAGGTCTTCTATCCCGGCCTGGAGGATCACGAGGGCCACGAGATCGCAAAGAAGCAGATGCACGGCCTCTACGGCGGCATGGTCAGCTTCATCGTCAAGGGCGGCCGTGAGAAGGCCGCGGTCGTCGCCGACAACGTGAAGGTTGCGACGCTGGCCGTTTCCCTCGGCGCCACCGAGACCCTGATCGAGCATCCCGCTTCCATGACCCACTCGCCCTATACCGAGGAGGAACTGGAAGCCGCCGGCATCCCGGCCGGCCTCATCCGCTTCTCCGTGGGCCTGGAGAACGCAGAGGACATCATCGCCGATCTGCAGCAGGCCTTTGACAAAATCTGAGAATTCTGAGAACGGTTCAAGCTATTGCGCCCGGTTTCTTCTGTGCCGAAGAGACCGGGCGCAATGCCTTTTCCGGCGCTGACGTGCACATGGAAACAAAAAATCTGCAAAGAATATGGAATTTATGAATGATTTTTCTGCAGATCTATGGTATGCTATCTAATGGGAGATTGTATGCCTGACAGGTGTCGTTCTGTTTTGAAGAAAGGATTCCCATGAACATGGCCGAAAACATACACTGTTCTCTGAAGACAGGCGGCCGGCGGCTGTTGTTCTGTCTGCTGCTCTGCGCGATGCTGATTTCCGGCGCGGCCGGCGCTGCACGGGCGGAAACCTACGGGGAGAATGCGTTCGGATTTGTGGACGCCGTTATGGACAGCCGTGACGGAATTCCCGAGGACGCGGAGGGCCGCCTGGCCCGAATCCGGGAGGTCGGCGTGCTTCGGGTGGCGACCGAGCCCTATTTTGCGCCCCAGGAGTACATTGATCCGGCTCTCAGCGGGCAGGACCGATATATCGGCGCCGATATGGAGCTGGCCCGCATGATTGCCGAGCGGATGGGCGTGACGCTGGAAATTGTCCCGATGAAGTTTACCGAGGTGCTTCCCTCTCTGGCGCTGGGAGAATGTGACCTCGCCATATCCGCCTTGGCCTACACACCGGGACGTGCGGCTCAGTATACGCTGTCCCTGGGCTATCATTTTTCGGAGGATACCGAGAGCTCCGGTCTTCTGATCCGTACAGAGGACCGGGAAGAAATCCGCTCCCTGGAGGATCTTGCGGGACGGGACCTGGCTGCCCAGCGCGGAACGCTGCAGGAGAGCCTGCTGGCCGAGGGGGTCACCGACTACCGTCAGTTCCGGCGTCTTGTTTCCGTTCGCGAGGTCTATCTTGCCCTGCAGCAGGGAAAAGCGGATGCCGCCATGGTGGACCGGGAGACGGCCCGGTCGTACCTGGAGTCCAATCCGGACTGCGGGCTGATGCTGGTGGAGAATCTCGGCTTCGGCATGGCGGAGGAGTGCCGCGGCGACCGGATTGCTGCCCGAAAAGGGGAAAATCAGCTCATTGCCTTTGTCAACGACATCATCCGGGACGTGGTGGAGTCCGGAGAGTATGAGCGCTGGTACCGCCAGCATGCCCTGAACGCCGACTGGCTGGGGATTTGAGAAAAGAGGCGCATCGATGAAACACTGGAAAAGCTGGCAGATCGGTCTCTTTGCCGCCCTCTGCGTGCTGATGAACGTGGGCGGGGCCCTGCTCTGCACGCGCCTGTCCCTGCCGCTTTGGCTGGACTCCTTCGGAACGGTGCTGTGCGCCTATATCATGGGACCGGTCTGCGGCGCGATGGTCGGCGTCACGGGAAACATCGTCAGAAGTCTCTCCGACCCGTCGGCCTGGGCTTACGGCCTGACAAGCATTGTGCTGGCGATGATCGTCGGCCGCGGCCTGAAAAATCACGCCATGGATACCTTTCTGGGGGCGATGTCTGTCGCCGGCCAGGCGACGGTCCTGGCTATTCTGGTCTCCGTGCCGCTGAACCTGCTGCTGAATGATGGCCTGACCGGCAACCGCTTCGGGGACGCGGTGTTTTCCGTTCTGGAAGGACGCCGGCTTCCGAGGCTCCTGTGCTCCCTGATCGGTCAGGCTTATGTGGACTTCCTGGATAAGCTGCTGACGGTTTTCGCCCTGTTTCTGCTGCTTCGCGTGCTGAAGCTTCGGGGCAGGAGCCTGCACCTGCACTGGCATCACGGGCGAGGGTCGAATACCCTGAGCATTCTTCTCGCCCTCGGCCTGCTTTTCTCTCTTTCCGGCGGCGCGGCCGAGGCGGCTCACGACGGCTATGACAGCTATGTCCAGACCGTATACAGCAGCGGCAACGGCCTTCCCTGCGGAGAGGCGAACGACATTGCCCAGACAGCGGACGGCATCCTGTGGATTGGAACCTATGCCGGGCTTTATCGCTACAACGGATCGGAATTTCGCTGGATGGATCAGCTGGACACGGTCCGAAATGCCAACTGTCTGTATGTGGATGAGGAAGGGCGGCTCTGGATCGGAACAAACGACAACGGTCTTGCCATCGTCATCAACGAACAGCTTGTGAACGTCATCGACCAGGAAAACGGCCTTCCCTCCAATTCCGTGCGCTCGATTGTCCGCGGCGCGGACGGCTACTACTATGTCGGGACCTCCGACGCGCTTGTCGTTCTGACCCTGAACAGCGGGATGCGAAAAGTAAGCACCCTGTCTGAGATGAACTATACCATCTGTTCCTCGGCGGACAGCCGCGGCAATGTGGCCGCGGTGACCCAGGACGGCCGCCTGTTTCTGCTGCACGGGGGAGAAATCCTATCTTCACTTCGCCGGACGGACGGAGAGATCTTCAAATGCTGCGGCTTTGACCGGTCGGGCCGCCTGGTGGCCGGTACCCGCGGCAACCGACTGCTTTTTTACAGTATTTCCGGCGACGACTTTGCCCTGATCCGGGAAATCCGCTGTGACGGGCTCTCGGGCATCAACAATCTGTATTTTACAAACAGAGGGGAAATGCTCATCTCCGCCGACAACGGCATTGCCATGCTGAACAGCCAGGGGAGCTATCACCGCATCAACACGAACGAGTTTAACAACTCCATTGACAACATGCTGATGGACTATCAGGGAAACCTGTGGTTTACCTCCTCCCGGCTCGGCCTGCTGCGCCTGGCGGAATCTTCCTTCCGTGATATCTACTTCACGCTCGGCATGGAGAACCGGGTGGTCAACGCGGTGGAATCCTGGCAGGGAAAGCTGTACTTCGGCACGGACAGCGGCCTGGATGTGGTGAACGGGGCCTGTACGGCCGCGGTGAAGGATGAGCTGAGCGAGCGGCTGGAAGGGCTTCGCGTCCGCTGCCTGCTCCGGGATTCGCGGAACCACCTCTGGATCTGCACCTACGGCCGGGGGCTGATGGAGGCGGATGAAAGCGGCGAGCTTCGCGTCTACGGAAGCGCGGAGGGCGCGGGAGACCGCAGCCGCGTTGTGACGGAGCTCTCCGACGGGCGGATTGCCGTCGGAAGCGACAGCGGCATCAGCTTCATCCGGGACGGCGCGGTCGAACAGACCGTCGGCCATGCGGACGGACTCATCAATTCCATGATTCTCACCATCACGGAGCTGCCCGACGGAACGGTCCTTGCCGGAACCGACGGAGACGGCATTGCGGTTATCCGGGACGGCGCCGTCGAGCGGATGGTGACGCGAAAAGACGGGCTCAGCTCGGAGGTCATTCTGCGTTCGGTCGCGGATCCGAAAAACGAGGGCGTCTTTCTCGTGACAAGCAACGGCCTCTGTTTTATGAATCCGGACTATTCGGTCCGGCAGCTTGACCGCTTCCCCTACTTCAACAACTATGACATCTGGGCGAGGGATGAAGAGACGCTCTTTGTCATGTCCAGCGCCGGCCTCTATGTAACGGACCGCGACGAGCTCCTCTCGGAAGAGGGGGAGCTCAGGTGCATGCTTCTGGATGCCAGGCGGGGCCTGAACGGCTCTCTCACGGCCAACTCCTGGCCCTGCTGCGATGAAGCGGGCAATCTCTTCCTCCCCTGCGACACCGGCGTGTTTTCCATCAATGTCCGGGACTATGACGCGTCGGTTTCCCCCTACCGGCTGGCGGTTCCGAAATACCGGCTGGACAGTATGGAGTTTCGCACCGACCGGAGCAGGGCCATCGAAGTGGGCGAAGGGATCAGCCGGATCGAACTCCTTCCCGAGGTTGTCAACTATTCCGTCCAGACGCTGCCGGTGGGCTATTTTCTGGAGGGCTTTGACACGGACTGGACCGTTACCGCCCCGGCGAACCTGAACTCCATCGTCTATACCAACCTTCCGGCGGGGTCCTATACCCTGCATCTGGCGGTCTTTGACAACGAGCGCAGCAGCATTCTGACCGAGCGGAACTTTTCCCTGACAAAAACCCAGAATTTCCACGAAACCCTCGGCTTCCGGCTGTACTTCTTCGGCGTCATCCTTCTTGCGGCGGTCACCTGCACCTCGCTGGTCGGCATGAGCCGTTATGATTCCATGCGAAAGAAGGCTGAGATGGGAAACCAGACCATCATCGCCATCGCCAAGACCGTGGATGCGAAGGACCAGCGGACCAGCGAGCATTCCGAACGCGTTTCCCAGTATGCGGTCATGATCGCACGGGAGCTTGGCTGGAATGACCGGGAATGTGAAAACCTCAGGAAAGCGGCAAAGATGCACGACATCGGGAAAATCGGCGTCCCGGACAGCATCCTGAACAAACCCGCCAGGCTGACGGACGAGGAATACGGGGTGATGAAGTCCCATACCACCCGTGGCGGTGAAATCCTCAAGGGGGTAACCCTGATCCCCCATGTGGTGGAGGGCGCGCTCTATCATCACGAGCACTGGGACGGAAGCGGATATCCGAAAGGCCTGAAGGGAGAGGAGATCCCGCCCTTTGCCCGCATCATCGGCGTGGCGGACGCTTTCGACGCCATGACGGCCAACCGCATCTACCGAAAGAAGCTGGACCTCGACTATGTGATCGGAGAGCTCAGAAAGGGCCGGGGGACCCAGTTTGATCCGCAGGCGGCGGATATCCTGCTGAAACTGCTGGAGAACGGAACCATCGACCTCTGCAAACTGTACGGCCTGACACCCGAAGAGGCGAGAGAACGGCAAACCCGCTGAGAAAAAGGAGGGACAGTCATGAAACGGCACTATCTTTCCACTGCCCTGAGCTGTCTTCTGATTCTGGCGCTGGCCTTCAGTGTGAATGCCGTTTCCCGGTCCGGCCGGATCCGGGGAAGCATCCGGGTCGGTTTCCTCTTTGAAAACGACGAGGCGACGCCCTACACCTATAATTTCTCTCTGGCCCGGGACGCGCTGGAGCATACGCTCCAGAACCGTGTGGAGATCCTGACGATGAGCAATGTCCTGGCCAGTGAGACGGACGAGCCGATTCGAAGCCTGGTGCGCCAGGGCTGCCGGATGATTTTCTCAAACGGATCCTCGGATCAGATCCTCGCCCTGGCGGAGAGCTATCCGGAGGTGACCTTCTGCCAGGCTTCCTACTTCGATGCCACGGGAATGACCCTGCCGGACAATTATCACAGCTTTAAGGGCGCCATTCATGAAGTGCGCTATGCAAGCGGCGTTGCGGCGGGACTGAAGCTCCGGGAGCTGATCGACAGCGGGGACCTCGCCCCGGAGGATGCCTGGGCGGGCTATGTCGCGGCCTTTCCGTACCCGGAGGTCATCTCCGGCTACACGGCCTTCCTTCTGGGAATTCGAAGCGTGGCGCCGGAAGCGCGGCTTCGGGTGCGCTATGCCAATACCTGGTCCCATTTCAGTGAGGAAAAGGCGACTGCCGAGCAGTTGATTGCAGACG
>CADAPN010000124.1 GCA_902789835.1 Oscillospiraceae bacterium | reverse complement strand
GGGCTATGTCTGCGCCGTGCGCAACGTCGAGCAGTATTATAACGCCAGCATGGACATGCTCTGCAGCGAGAAGCGCCACCAGATCTTCCCGGCCGACCGTCCGGTCCGCACCAAGACCCACGAGGAGGTCAGCACCTACTTCACCGAGCAGGCGGTCTGCAAGAACAGCCTGGTCGCCGACAACTGCATCATCGACGGCGAGCTCGAGAACTGCATCGTCTTCTCCGGCTGCCGCATCGGCGCGAACACCAAGCTGAAAAACTGCATCGTCATGCGCGGCGTCACCGTCGGCGAGAACGCGGAGCTGAGCTACATCGTCGCCGACAAGTATGCCAGCTTCTCCGACCGCACGGTCCTCACCGGAAGCGCCAAGCTCCCCACCGTCGTGCCGAAGAACACCCGCATCTGATCCTCACGCAATTGATACTCCTTACCGGAGTATTGCATGAATCTCTCCCCGCCTCCGGCGGGGAGAGATTCATCATGCGGCAAAGAAAACTAAAAAAAGCATTCATGGAATCAGGGCCTCTGCCGGACGGCAGGGGCCCTGATTTTTGCTTTTCTTCTTTTCCGGGTCGCTTAAAGATGCCGCAGCTCCGGGAGCTTCCCCGTCAGCAGCAGGCTTACGGCGTTTTCGTTGAGCCCGCGCCCGATCACCGTAATCGTGCTTCGGGTCTGCGGAACCTCTGTCACGCCGCTCTCCTTCGCGGTGGCGTTCAGCTGATACCAGGTCCCCTCTTCCCGGAAAAAGCCCTTCACGCGCAAAACGTTGCCAAAGGAAGCGTCATGCAGAAGGCGTTTCGCCTTTTCCCGCATTCCCGCGCCGTCCTCCGGCAGATCCAGATAGGACAGCGACTGGAAACCGGCGGATCCTCCCGCGATGGTCTTCACATAGTCCGGCGTGCGATATCCGCAGTTTGAAAGCCGGTCCCAATCCTCTTCGGTCAGCGCGTCCCAGTCCTTGATCAGGATGTTTTCCCGCGGGATCGGGGCGCCGTGAATGCGCTCGGTCGCGCGTTCCAGATGCCGGAGGGTTCTTTCCGCGGTCTCGAGGCCGGCATCCACCACCGCAATCACGCTCCCGATCTCATAGCGGCTGTCCAGCGGCGGCTCCTGGAGCGTGTCAAAGAACTCGTCCATGTCAAATACGCCGGAGGGTTCGATGATCACCCGGTCATAGCCGCTCATGGCCATGGTGATCAGTTTTGTCCGGAAGCGGCGCCGGTGGCAGTCCGGGTCACAGCTTCCCGCCAGCGTCTCCAGCTCACACCGGCCGCAGCGCAGCTCGTTCAGCAGCGGAAGATCCACATTCACGGCGCCGTGGTCATAGACCAGAATGCCGATCTTCTCTCCCTTTTGCATCAGCCGGCGCGCATAGCGCAGCAGGAAGCTTGTCTTCCCCGCGCCGAGAAAGCCTGTAATCAGATCAAGTTTTATCATCTGTCCTTCTCCCTTCGGCGCCCGGAGGCCATCGTCCGCAGCGTCAGGATTGTAAAGCCGTAAATATCATAAATGCCGGTTGTCGATCCTGCAGGTCCTATGGTATACTGCAGTTACAGAAAGGGCGGTGAGATCCGTATGTCAAATAACCGAAACCGGAAAGTCGCAATCATCGCGCTGATTGCCGTGGTCGTTCTGAGCCTTGTCGCCGTGTTCCTGATGATCCACCTGATAAGAGAGCTTGACTTTTCCTCTGTAAAAATGCCTGTCTGGCCCCGGTCCGAGTCCGTCGCCCCGTCAGAACCGCCGTCTACATTTGATCTGACCCCGCCCACAGAACCGGTACCGCCGCAAAAGCCCTCTTCCGTGCCGGGGATCTTCTCCAAACCGGCTCCGGTTCCTTTGTCGACTCCCAATCCCTTATCCGACTTTGACTCT
This sequence comes from Oscillospiraceae bacterium, assembly GCA_902789835.1. The sequence goes on along the minus strand of CADAPN010000124.1, from coordinate 6,166 downwards.
GTCTCTTTCGGAACCTACATGGATCATCCGATTGAATGGATCGTCCTGGACCGGCAGGATGACCGCCTTCTGCTCCTCTGCAAACGCGCCCTGGAAACGCTTCCCTATCACGACACCGAGGATCCGGTCACATGGGAAAGCTGCAGCCTGCGCGCCTGGCTGAACGGTGCGTTTCTAAGCTCCGCCTTTACGGCCGATGAAGCCTCGCGCATTCTCCTGACAGAAGTCGACAACTCCTGTGTCAATCCGGTGAAGCGGCGCAGCTTCTGCCGGAAGAAGCCGTGAGGCTCTGCGAAAAAGCTTTGCACGCGCCGTCCTATGATAACGCGATCAGCTCCTGGTGGCTGCGTTCCCCCGGTCTCTACCCCAACTGCGCGGAGTATGTATACCGCACCGGGGCATTTTTCAGCGGCATGGCGAACCGAATGTTTGTTGATGTCAGGCCCGCCATGTGGATTGAATCACCGTAAGGCTTCTCCATTACACAGGGACTCCCGTTTCCGGGAATCCCTGTGTTTTTCTTTTGCGATTGTCTCTCGCCGGGTGTCAGGAAGCCTTCTTCTCCCCGCGGCGACGGGAAGCCGTCCTCCGCAGCGTCAGCACCGCACCGGACGCAACGGTCATGAGACCGCCGAGCGCCACTCTCCTGAAACAGTCTATTGCCTTTTTCTTTCAGCAGAAATAACTGATCTCTCCAAATTGTTCAATCCTTCGAGAACTCCAGGATTGCGTGAGCATTGTTCTGGATCAGCTGCCGAAAGATCGCCATTTCCGCTTCCGAGTATCCATTATTATTTTCCCACCTGTATTCCGGCAGCCAGCAGACCACATTGTGGAATCCGTCTTTTTCGTCGGGAGTCTCTATGTATATTTTACCTGTCCGTTTTCTTTCATTTCAGAGTGGGTTATCTCTGTATCGTCGTTTAATGTCAGGTATGGATACATCATTTTCCTTTTCTCCCTTCACCCTTTTCTCTTTGTTTTCATTATACTCAGGCACCGTGAACAATTCAAGAAGATTTCTCCGGTTTTACTCCACCAACTCTCATCATGCACACAGGAGCAGGTATTACCCTGCTCCTGTGCTTTGTGTTATGTGCTTTGTTTCCTGCGGCGATAGGACTTCAGCGTCAGCACCGCACCGGCCGCAACAGTCATGAGACCGCCGAGCGCCGTGAAGAGCGTCGTGCCGATTCCGCCGGTCTGGGGGAGTTCGGTTCCGGATGTATTGGGCACGGTAAATATCTTTTCTCCGGTCCCTGTATAAGTTACCGTATCAATACTCTTATTGATCACCTCTCCCTTGTCGTTTACCTGGAACGCTACCGGGGTCTTTTCCGTGATCAGATAACCGGCGGGAGATACTTCTTCTGTCACCTTATAGAATCCGGGTTTCAGCCCCTTTAGTGTAATTCCGTCTTTCGGGACTGTGAACCAGTGATTTTCGTCCAGTTCCACATCATCAATTTCTTCAATGATTGTGTACGTTCCGGTTTCTGTTTTACACCAGAGCAGAGAGAATTTCGCTCCTTCAAGCTCCTTCTTTGTTGTTCTGTCCACCTTCAGTATCTTGATGTCCGTCTGAACCAGGTTGTTCGTAAAGCTTGCCTGAGCGCTTGTCTTGGCCGCTGTCGCATCGCCGGCAACGACTACAACACTGACGGCCTTATCCTGAGTGACTGCAGTGCTATCTTTGTCTCCGCGTTCAGCAAGGATTAGCGTTGTTCCGTTCTCCGGCGTAACTTCTTTAATCACATAGATCCCCGGTGTAAGAATATCCACAAGTGCATATCCTTCTTCCGGATTAGTCACCTTACCGCCAGTGAAGGTGATCGCGATCTCTCCAATCGCTGTCCCGTCCGCTTTTACAGCTTTCGTTATGCCGTCTTCATTGAAGATCTCAAATTTATAAGTCCCGTCGAGAGGAGATTCTTTTGCTTCGCTGTCTGCCGGCAGAGGCTGGCCGTTCAAGGTTACAAGCTTTGTGATCTTTAAAGCACCACTGCTTGCTTTTTTGTTTGTCACCGTAACCAGCTGTCCACTCTCTGTAACGCCATTTCCGGTAATCGTCACCTCACTGCCCGAGGAGACAACTTCCTTGATATAGTACTTGCAGTGATACTCGTCGCCATTATCGCAGACATAACGGGATTGCAGGCCGTCAATTCTGGTCTTCCACGCCCCGAGAGTGTCAACTTCCGTCACCGTTACATTATACTTCGTATGTGATGTGCCATCATCGCTTTCCGGGATATGCTGAAGCGTCACCCGCTGGCCATTTGCTTTGACTGTCAGAGTCTGCGAAGTGCTGTTGCCATTGAAAAAGGTCAGATAGGTTGTTTCTGGCTGTCCGGCCGGGATTCCGTCTTTATACTTTGTGAATTCCAGTTGAACTTTAAATGTGACCTCTTCATTCCAGGGCTCTGTCTCTTCCCCATTTTCATCGACCCATTTCTTCTCCACGGAAAGATCCATTACAGGAGCGTTAATGACCTTCAGCCTGTTTTCACTTTTTGCACCGATTTGGATAGCCTTTTCTGTGGGTGCAATTTTGGTCGTTCCTTCCCAGTGTCCGTCAATCCATTTGTCATAATGCGGGTCATAGACAAGAACGCTTCCAGTGCCGCTGTGAACGTTGCCGTTCTTGTCTTTGTAACCAACTTCCTGGATGTAGTATGTATAGGTCAGTCCGTCCTCCCGGTCAATTGTCTTAATCAGCGCGCGATTGATCTTGACTGATGCGCTCCATTGTCCTGAAGAATTCGGCGTCAGAATCAGCCAATGGTTCTCCGTGTCAATGATGCTGGTGTCATCCACATATCCCTGCCAGTTCTGATTATCAGTGATATCCGTGGAGATGACCGCTGTAAAGTCTTCCGCATTGGCCGGATTCTTCGTATAGCGATAGATTTTTACATAGACTTCCTGGACGTCAGTTGTACCAAGCCATTCCTTGTCTATCTCGAGATCGGACGCCTGGAAGTTGGCAATACGGTCTTCATCCTGGAGACTGGACACATTTGCACGTGGATCATTCTCTCCCTTATGAACTGTCCCGTTTCCGTCAACATATCTATTGGGAGTAATGGAACTCCACCAATCCCATTCCGGGTAATCCGTTACATGGATCGTGCCATTTGCATCCTGGCTGACAAACTTATAGACATTCGTCTCTCTGTATGAATACTCATACATGACCGGAACCCTCTCGCCATTTCTTTCATAGAAGCCATAACCCGGCAAGCCAACCTGCTCGTTTTGTCCGCCGGCTGGTTCATAGTTGTTATGGATCTGGAAGAACCAGCGCGAACCGGCGTCTCTCAAATAGAAATCGTTGTTTCCGTTGTCCATGATGGATCTGCCGCTGTTATCATAGCCGACCCGCATTTCATCGCCATAGTCTTTCCATTCAGTTTTTACATTGGTATCCAGATAGACAGCTCTGCGAATCACTTTGAATCCAAGAAGCACGCCTCTTTCAAGCTGTGCCACGGATGCTTCCGTATCATTTGCCCAAGATCCGTCCGCATTGAGTGTAAAGAACTGCTTTTTGATGTCCAGCTCGATATAGTTTCCCATGCGGTTCATAATTCCAAGAGTACCGCTGTTGCCAACAATTCCAACGTTCTGCGGATTGCCGTTGGTACGCTTTCCTTCGGAATTATAATAGTAATACAGTTGCCACTGATAGGGAGTTCCTTCATATCCGCGGGTGGGATTCTCAACAACGAAGTATCCCACTTTGCGCCACGCACCGCTGCTGCTTCCCGTCCAATAAGTGGGATCCAATTTTGTCGTCGGAAGATTTTCAGGACAAGTCCACGTCCATTCGTTCTGCTCATTGAGCGGAATATCTTCATACTTTGTCCCGCTCTCATTCTCATAGACCCAGGAGTCTCCGCTATTGGGCGATACTGCTGTTCCGTCCCAGTTAAGCCATCCCTGATAAAGCGTGAACGTTACTTCCGGATATCCTGTTGTATCCGGGACGCCGCGCCAGGCCTTCTCGACCTTGAGCTTGGATGAAGGCGTATTGACTGCCACAACATTCTGCCCATCGGCATAAATCCGATTCGCCTCATCACCGGTCAAAACCGTGGTCGGATTGCCTTCCGAATCGGCCGTATAGAAGGTCGCATCACTTTCCAGCGTACTGTCAGTCTCTACAAAGTAATAGCCATAAACCGTAACATTTTCATTGCCGTCATCGTCTCCCAGAGACGTTTCGCGGAACAGCAGATCATTAAATTCCTTGCTGCTGCTATTATTTGTCAGGTTAAAGCTAATCTTGGTGAACGAAGTGTCTTCCTCTGCATTAGTGCCTGCCCTTGTGTCCAGAATCTGTGCGCCACGGCTCCCTCCGTCCAGATTCTCCTCTCCGGCGGTCAAAGTAATCGTGGTATTCTCTGTAAGGAAGATTTCATCCGATCGGACAATCTCTTTCCCTGCATTTGCACCCGTTGCTGTTACCATTACGCTATTTCCATTATATGAGAATGTGATGCTCTTATTTTCTGTACGCGGGGCAAATGTACCAGCCAGATAGATTCCTGTATTCGGATAGACAGAAATCGTCCCCAATGTGTTATTGGCGGAATCAACCAGCGTCAGTGTGATCCTATTGTCATTCAGGATATCCTCATCGCTGACATGACTGATATCCCGGTATTCGGTATGCTTGTACCGGCGCAGTTCGAATGACGCTGACCAATCCTCTGGCAGTTCTTTGAAAGACGGATCCCATTGTTTCTTAATCTGGAAATCGATATAATCCTTTTCCGTTCTGCGAACCGCGTTTGCCACACTGATATAATAGTCACTGTCCGCATCGGATTTCTCACCGGCATCATGCGGATAGAAGGCCTCATAATGTGTTGCCTCATCCTCAAGATTATACCCGACACCTTTTGTCCATGTATAAACAGGATTGTTTTCATCCGTCGTCCAGACCTTGTAGGACACTTCGTCCAGGGAGTACTGGATCCTGTATTTCACACCGTTTTCATTTGTCGCATACTTCGGCAGATCTTTAAACGTGCGTGCTTCCGCCGACTCAGACGGATTCATCATCTGAGCCTTTGTAATCGTCATTTCCTGAATCGGCTGCACATCACTGAAGGCAACGGTCGGGACGGTCTGACCCTCATACAGCGGAGCCCACTGAAGGCGGAATGTAGCCGACCAGTTGTATTCACTCTTCTCGTTAAAATCTGCCCAGGTCTTCTCCACCGGCACATCCACCAGCGGCAGCGGCGTATTGGTAATTTCGGTACTTGCCTTTACTGCTCCCTCTTTAAAGCTGACCGTTCCGCCTTCGACAGTATATTTCTCTTCAGGCGCTTCAAACTGGGCTGTTTTGGGGAGTTTCCCCTCCTCAGTCAGCTCGCTAAAATAGACGCCGGTTTCCCTGACATAGTATTCCGCCCCCTCTTTAGGTTTAGGCAGATTTGTCCAGGTAACTTTGTTGTTCTCTCCACTTGGCCAGGAATAAGCAACAGTACCGTCAGAATTTTCTGCTCTGTCCGCCAAAATCACACGCGGGCTTACAGCTTGGCCACCCGCATCTTTTGTTACAACAACATAATAGTTATCCCCGATCTTCTCGGCACCTTGTGCAGAAGCATCCGCCTTCTGATACAGGGTGAACTGGACGGCACGAGCTATGTCCGCGCCATCTGCCCAGGTCTTGCTGACGGAAAGGGAGACCGTTGTTGGATTATCCGGCGTATTGGTCACAGTAACCTCGTGGGTGCCGCTGGTCGCGATCTGAGCGGTTTCAGGATCGTAGTCGTTCCCATCCATTTTATAGGCGACCGTACAGCCATCAGGCACATTGACCTCTCGGATGGCATAGCTGTAAGTGGTCTTGCCGTCCTCGCTCTCAAGCGGAAGCAGTCCGCTCGACCATGTCCAGTCATTATCAGAGGAGATGCTGAAAGAGGTTTCATGAGTCGTCGAATCGGCAGCGCCGCTTTCACCAATGGAAACAACCTCTACCTGTCCATTTGTTACAGTGTCGTAATTTCCTTTTACATGAAGCTCAGTATGATTACCAGTATTAAATGTAGGTGTTAGTCGGAATTGTAGGACCTAAAGCTTAAAGTGCCAACAGACCTTCGGTCTGAGATGAGAGATAAGTTATGGGTTCTCTCACAGCGGATAACGA
>CADAPN010000123.1 GCA_902789835.1 Oscillospiraceae bacterium | reverse complement strand
CCGAAGCCGAAGACCGCGGCAAAGCAGAGCAGAAGGAGCCTGCGCTCCTCCGCCGCAGAAGTCCCGTCCCGCCAGGGCTCCGATATTCTGTTTTTCCAGGATTCGGCCATCTTGTCGCCTCACAGATTCAGGCAGAATTCTCTCCGCCATTTACACGGTTCATACTACCACACCTGAGAAGAAAACACAAGTTGAGAAGAAAAGCATCCTCAGCGTGAGGTCCCCGATTCAGGGATCCGCTCTGAGGATGCTTTAGTCTGTAATATTGATGATTTCTTATGCCGCTGCGCCCGCGCTGCGTTTATAGCCGAGATACTGCCAGGCAAAGGCGAGGGCGAAGATCACAACGCCGATCACGTCGGTAAGGGTCCCCGGATACATCATCAGCAGGCCGCCGCCGGCAAAGAGGATGCGGACCAGCGGGTTCATCCGGCGGAACAGGAATCCGTTCAGGGCGCCCGCCACACCGAACATGCCGACAAAGGACGTGATCACAACCGTCACGACCTGGACGGCGGTGGTGTCCACAAAGAGCATCGCTGGATTCAGCGCGAAGATATAGGGCACGATAAAGGCCGCAATCGCGAGCTTCGAGGCGTTGAAGGCCGTCTTCATAGGCGGTGCCTTGGCAATGGCGGAGCCGGCATAGGCGGCCAGGGCCACCGGCGGGGTGATGTCGGCGACGATGCCGAAGTAGAACACGAAGAAGTGGGCCGCAACCTGCGGAACCCCGATGGTGATCAGGATCGGCGCGCAGGTGGAGGCCATGATGCAGTAGTTGGCCGTGGTCGGAACGCCCATGCCCAGCACGATGCAGCAGAGCATCGTCAGCAGCAGGGCAATCATGACGTTGCCGCGGGAGATGGTAACCACGGCGGTAATGAGCTTGGAGGCCAGACCCGTCGAGGTGATGGAGCCCGCCACAAGGCCCGCCATGGCGCAGGCAACTGCCACGGTGACACAGCTCTTTGCGCCCGCTTCCAGGGCGTCAACAAACTTTTCGAGGGTGAGGTTGTCGCTCGTATCCCCGCTCCCTGTCTTTTTGTTGACCACGTTGTTGAACAGGCCGACCAGAATGGTGATCAGGATGGCGACCGCCGCAGAGAACTGCATGGTGCGCTTGTTTGTCGCGACCAGCCACACCAGCACGACCAGCGGCAGAAGCAGGTACACCCTGGGCAGAAGCGTACGTAAACGGGGCAGCTCTTCACGCGGGATGCCCTTCAGGCCAAGCTTCTTTGCCTCCAGATGGACCGCGATGTAGATGCCGGTGAAGTAAAGCACCGCCGGGAGGATGGCCTTGAGCGCCACCTGGCCGTAGGGGATGCCCATGTACTCGGCCATCAGGAAGGCCGCCGCGCCCATGATGGGCGGCATGATCTGTCCTCCGGTGGAGGCCGCGGCTTCCACCGCGCCCGCAAACTCCGGCTTATAACCGGTCTTCTTCATCATCGGGATGGTCACGGAGCCGGTCGTCACGGTGTTGCCGACCGAGGAGCCGGACACCATGCCACAGAGGGCCGAAGAGATGACCGCGACCTTGGCGGGGCCTCCGGAGGAGGCGCCGGCAACGGAGTTTGCAAGATTAATGAAGAAGTTTGAGATTCCCGTTCGTTCCAGGAAGGCCCCGAAGATGATAAACACCACAATGTACTTGGCACAGACGTTGATGGGCGTGCTCATAATTCCGGTGGTGGTATAGAACAGGTCATAGACGACCTTGCCGAAGCGGACGTTGGTAAAGGCGTAGACGAGCAGCACGCCGACCACACAGAGGATCGGGATACCGACACAGCGGCGGCAGAGCTCCATATACGCCAGGATCGCCATCACCGCCATCATGACCATTTTCGGATCCCGCGTTACGCGGGCGGCCAGCTTGATGATGGAATGGGCGTTCAGGGCACAGTAGAAGAAGGGGATCGCACCCACAAGCATGATGACGATGTCGTACCAGGGGATGTAGTTGGGGCGGACATGCTTCTTGCTGATGGGGTAGTTCAGATACCCCAGCACGAGAATCAGCCCGAGAAAGAGATTCAGCTTCTCTTCCGGCATCATGGTGCTGAAGAGCGTAACCCAGATGCAGTAGATCGAAAACGCCGCGCAGAGATAGCGGATGACCTTGCGGGGGACCCCTGTCCATATGCGGACATTGGACTCGCGGTCATACTTTTTCATCATCTCTTCGATTTCCTTCGCGGTCCCGATCTCAAGTTCCGGGCGGGTGTTTTGTTTGTTCTCTGCCACTTGCTCATCTCCTCCGATTGATCCGAGAACGGTTTGTCCGTCATCTCCCCCGCCTGCGGCGGGGGAGATGTGACGGCAGACAGATCCTTTGGCATGTAATGAAAAGCAGGGCGCCGTATAAGCGGCGCCGCTGCATCAAAAAAGCTAAGAAAGCGCTAAAGATTCGGGAAAAGCCGATCGCTTACTCCGCGGGGACCTCAATGCCCTTGTCGGCAAAGTACTGGACCGCACCGGCGTGATAGGGGACACCGACGAAGGAAGAGGCGAACTCCAGGCTCAGCTCGTTGGCCTTGTCGTGGACCTTGGCCAGGTCGTCGAGGTTCTCATAGACGCCGCAGAGGAAGTTGTAGACGTCGACGTCGGCCACATCGTTGGAGGCGATGACCACGGCGCTGACCGCGACGGTGGTGGCATCCTCAGGCATGCCGTAGGTGTCGGCGGGGATGACCGCCTTGGAGTAGAACGGAGAGGCCTCGATCAGTGCGTCGATGTGCTCGTCATCCAGGCTGACCAGGTACACGCTCTTGCTGGCGGCGAGAGAGGTGATGGCGGTGGTGGGGGCGCCGGCAACAACGAAGGCCGCGTCGATCTGGCCGTCCTGCAGCGCTTCGGCGCTGTCACCGAAGGACTGGTAGGTGGGCTTGATGTCGTCTTCGGTCAGGCCGTAGGCGCCGAGGACGTCAATGGCGTTGAAGTACACGCCGGAACCGGCCGCGCCGATGGAAACGGCCTTGCCCTTCAGGTCGGCAACCGTCTTGATGTCCGGATTCAGGGTGACAATCTGAACCTGCTCCATATAAAGGGGAGCCACGATGGAGAAGCTGTCGATGGCGCCGATCTCTTCAAAGGTGCGCTCACCGGCATAGGCATAAGCCAGAACGTCGGACTGGGAGAAGCCCAGCTGGGCATCGCCGATGTCAATCGCATCGATGTTGGCCGCGGAGCCGCCGGAGGTAATGGCCGTGACATTGGTGCTTGTCACATCGCTTACCTTCTGGGCAAGGACACTGCCGAAGCCGTAATAGGTGCCCGCTTCGCCGCCGGTGGTGAAGGTTACCTTGCTTCCGCCGTCTTTCGGTGCAACCGCGTCATCCGCGAATGCCGTTACGCCGAGGGCGCAGATCATGGCAATTGCGAGCAGAACTGCGAGAATTTTTTTCATCTTTGTTACCTCCTGTATCTTGCGAGTTTTATTGAAGTGCTGTATTATAATACAACAAATCAAAACGGAATGCAAGAGTAAATGTGTGACAATATTTAAATATACTTGTATACACATCGAAGGCGGTAACGAATGACTGTAAAACTGATCGCGTTTGACCTGGACGGAACCCTTCTGGACGATGACAAGCACCTGCCGGAAGAGAATCTTGCCGCACTGCGGGCGGCGTACGACCGGGGCATTTTCCTGGTGCCCGCCACGGGGCGGATCCTGAAGGCGCTTCCGGAGGAGCTTCTGGAGCTTCAGCTGTTTCGCTATTTCATCTTCGCAAACGGCGCGCTGGTCTATGACCTGAAGGAGGATCGGGCGCTTTACCGGGCCCGGATCGAGCCGGAGCTCGCGGTTCGGCTCTGCACGTATATGGACCGTCTCCCGGTGCTCTATGACTGCTATCGGGGGGACTGCGGATACATGACGGCGTGGATGTACGAAAAGGCGCCGGACTTTTTTGAGACCGAGCCGCATATCCTGAAGCTGGTCAAGAGCCTGCGCCGCCCGGTCCCGGACCTGAAACAGAAGATCCTGGAGGATGGGGTTGCGCTGGAAAAGCTTCAGATGTACTTCCGGCCGGAGCACATGGACGAGCGCGCACGCCAGCTTACCCTGGTGCCGCAGCTGTTTCCCCAGCTGATCGCCTCCTCGTCGCTGCGCAACAACATCGAAATCAACAGCGCCCGCGCCGGAAAGGGAAACGCCCTGCGCGCCCTGTGCGGGGAGCTGGGCCTGGATGTTTCCGAAAGCGTCGCCTTCGGAGACGGCCTGAATGACAAAGACATGCTTCTCGTGTCGGGCCGCGGCTGCGCCATGCAAAACGCCGTTCCCGCGATCCGGGATGCCGCCGATGCCGTCATCGAAAGCAACAACGACGCCGGCGTCGGGAAAGAGATTTTCCGGCTGCTCCGGGGCGGGGAATAGGCACGCCGCCGGCCGCCCGGGCAATTCGGCGCTTTTCCGCAGCGTCGGTCATTACCCGCCGCGACAAGAATTAAGAATTATTCATGAAAGAGCGCGGCTTTTGGTGTTATAATGGTCGCGTCATACAGAGGATAAAGGAAAAAAGAACTTTCCCGTCTGCCGCCGAAGATGCGACGGCGGCAGGCGGAAAGAAGATCAGGAGGATACTGTGAAAAATACTGTACGGATTTTCAGTCTGTTTCTGACGCTCGCCCTGCTGGCTGCGGCACTGAGCGGCTGCGGCCTGTTCCGGCGAAACGCCCCCGGCGCGGCCGTCACGGTTACGGAGGCCGCCACCCCGACACCCGCCCAGGCCGCGATTCCGACCCCGGCGGCGACACCCGTTTCGACCCCCGTGACGGTTCCGGTTGCGACACCGGTGCCGACCGCGGCGGCAACCCCGGCGCCCACGCCGGCCCCCACGGCCACGCCCGCGCCGACCCCGGCACCCACACCCGCGCCGACCCCCGCGCCGACTCCGGCCGCCACCCCGGCTCCGACCCCGGTGCAGACCGCGTCCAATCTGCCGGTCATCACCAAGAATCCCACCGGGGAGACGGTACCGGTCGGCGGCAAATGCCAGTTTGTTACGAGATATGAAAATGCCAACTGGGCAGAGTGGCACTTTGTCAGCCCGGATAACAGCCGTGACATCGACTATACCGTCGCGGCAAAAGAATTCCCGTCCATGAAGATTGTCAACGGCTATGCCAAGGACATGACCCTTGAGAACGTCCCTGAGGCGCTCAACGGCTGGAAGGTCTACTGCCGGTTCAGCAACAATTCCGGTTCGGTCAACACCGACAAGGCCTCCATCACCGTGACCGGCGGCGGCACGACCGCCGGAACGACCGCGGGCACAGGCACAACCGCGGGTCTGCCGAAGGTCACCAAGAGCCCCACCGGTGAGACCGTAAATGCCGGCGGAAGCGCCTGGTTTGTCGCCAAGTATCAGGATGCCATCTGGGCCGTCTGGCACTTTGTCAGCCCGGACGGAACCCGTGATCTTGCCTATACCGACGCCGCGGCCATCTTCACCGGCCTCAAGATCATCGGCGGAGACCAGAGCACCATGCAGCTGCAGAACATTCCGAACGAGTTAAACGGCTGGAAGGTTTACTGTGCGTTCCGCAACAACATGGGTTCCGTCAACACCGATGCGGCGGCCATCACGGTCACGGGTGCGCCCGTTGCGCAAAACATCACGCCGAACCAGCCGAATCAGCCCTCCGGTACCGTCATCGTGGCCCAGAATACCTCTTCGGGCTACACCGGGAGCTACGTCGAGAGCGTCGCAGGACGCGGCACGATGGACATCAGCGGTTCTCCCGATCTCTACAAGGTCCACGTCAGCGGAACCTTCAGCGACACCGGTATTCTCTCCTATAACGACGCGGTCATGACCTATTATGACATGTCAAACAACACCTCCCGGGTTATCTTCCGCAACGGGTCCGGAACCCTGGCCTATGTTGACAGCGGCCTTTACGGCGTTTACTGGACGGAATTCCGCTCCGACGCCTCCGCCGACAACACCTTCTTCCAGAAACAGTAATCGAACTCTGCAGCCTGCCAAAACTGGCTCAGCATACGCAAGGACCGCATTGCCGTACCGGCAATGCGGTCCTTTTTTAAACCCGGAAAGCGTACCCGGATCAGGCCGCTTTCGGCTCGGTTTCGATTTCAATCACATCCCGCAGGATCCAGCGGAAGGTCGGGCAGGAGGATGTGGCGCACTCGGTATAGC